>JABMNB010000556.1 GCA_013205335.1 Rhodospirillales bacterium | reverse complement strand
GTCTTGCCGTGATCGACGTGACCGATCGTCCCGATGTTGCAGTGCGGCTTGTTCCGCTCAAATTTCGCTTTGCCCATGGTCGTAGTCCCTATTCAGCTTTGGTGTTGATCAGCCAGCGAGCTTGGCGACGACTTCGTCGGCCACCGCCTGCGGCACGGCTGCGTAGTGATCGAAAGTCATCGAGTAGGCCGCGCGTCCCTGGGTCATCGACCGCAGGGTATTCACGTAACCGAACATGTTGGCCAGCGGCACCATGGCGTCGATGACCTGCGCGTTACCGCGGGCATTCATGCCGAGGATCTGGCCACGGCGACTGTTCAGGTCGCCGATGCAGTCGCCCATGTAATCGTCGGGCGTCACGACTTCGACCTTCATGATCGGCTCGAGCAGCTTGCACTGAGCCTTCGCGAGGCCTTCCTTGAACGCCGCGCGGGCGGCGATTTCGAAGGCCAGCACGCTCGAGTCGACGTCATGGTAATTGCCGTCGGTCAGCGTAACCTTGAAGTCGATCACCGGGAAGCCGGCAAGCACGCCGGTCTCGCGTGAGGCCTCGAGGCCCTTCTCGACGCCGGGAATGAATTCCTTCGGCACAGAACCGCCAACGACCTTGTTCTCGAACGAGTAACCACCACCCGGCGGAAGCGGCTCGAAGGTCAGCTTGATGCGGGCGAACTGGCCCGAGCCGCCGGACTGCTTCTTGTGGGTGTAGTCGATGTCGGCCTTGCGACCGAGCGTCTCGCGATAAGCAACCTGCGGCGCGCCGACGTTGGCATCGACCTTGTAGGTACGGCGCAGGATGTCGACCTTGATCTCGAGATGGAGCTCTCCCATGCCCTTGATCACGGTCTGGCCGGTTTCCTGATCGGTCGAAACGCGGAACGTCGGGTCTTCCTGGACGAGACGACCCAGCGCCTGGCCGAGCTTCTCCTGGTCGGCCTTCGACTTCGGCTCGATGGCGAGCTCGATGACCGGATCCGGGAAGTCCATCTTTTCCAGAATCACGGCGTTGTCCGGGTCGCACAGCGTGTCGCCGGTGGTAACGCTCTTGAGGCCGGCCAGGGCGATGATGTCGCCAGCGCGTGCTTCCTTGACGTCTTCACGGTCGTTCGCGTGCATCAGCAACATGCGGCCGATACGCTCCTTACGGTCCTTCGTGCTGTTCAGCACACCGGTCGCCGACTGGAGCACGCCCGAGTAGACGCGGGCGAAGGTGAGCGAACCGACGAACGGGTCGGTCATGATCTTGAACGCCAGCGCCGACATCGGTGCATCGTCGCTCGACGGCAGCGTAATCGCCTCATCGGTGCCCATCTTCACGCCCTTGACGTCTTCGACGTCGGTCGGCGCCGGCAGGTAGTTCACGACCGCATCGAGCATGGGCTGCACGCCCTTGTTCTTGAAGGCCGAGCCGCACAGGATCGGCACGAACGCGTAGTTGATCGTGCCCTTGCGGATACACTTGATCAGCGTCGCGTAGTCGGGCTCCTCACCGTCGAGGAACTTCTGCATGGCATCGTCATCCTGCTCGACGGCCATATCGAGCAGCTTGGCGCGGTAGTCCGCGGCTTTTTCCTTCATGTCGTCAGGAATCTCGACGACCTCGAACTTCGCGCCGAGCGTCTCTTCCAGCCAGATGATGGCCTTGTTGGAAACCAGGTCCACCAGGCCCTTGTACTCGCCCTCGGAGCCGATCGGGAGCTGCGTCACCAGCGGCTTGGCGCCGAGGCGATCGACGATCATGTCGACGGTGCGATAGAAGTTCGCGCCCGTGCGATCCATCTTGTTGACGAAGCAGATGCGCGGCACGCCGTACTTGTCGGCCTGACGCCACACCGTCTCGGACTGCGGCTCGACGCCGGCCACCGAGTCGAACACCGCCACGGCGCCGTCGAGCACCCGCAGGGACCGCTCAACCTCAATTGTGAAGTCGACGTGGCCAGGGGTGTCGATGATGTTGATGCGGTGCTCGGGGAAGGACTTGTCCATGCCTTTCCAGAAGCAGGTGGTGGCAGCTGAGGTAATCGTGATGCCACGCTCCTGCTCTTGCTC
>JABMNB010000061.1 GCA_013205335.1 Rhodospirillales bacterium | reverse complement strand
GACCAGGTCGATTTCGTGGTGGAAGCACCCTACCCCATGCACCTGCAGGCGCTGTTCACGCGCGATCCGGCCGCGATCACCGACGTGCAGGTGCTGATGGCCATGGTGGCTCTGCGCGGCATCTACGAGAAGTACGAGGTCCAGTCGCTGAACCACGGAGTCGGATTCAACACGGCAGCCATCGAGCTGCTGCTGCCGACCTACGGCGAGCGCCTCGGACTCAAGGGCAAGATCTGCAAATACTGGATGGTCAATCCGCTGCCGACGTTGATTCCCGCCATCGAATCGGGGTGGGTCGAGAGCGTCTTCGCAGTCGGTGGCGAAGTCGGCATGGAACGCTATACCGCCGCACGCTCCGACGTGTTCTTCACCGGGCGCGACGGCAGCTTCCACTCCAACCGCGCGATGGGCCAGCTGGCCGGTCATTACGCGATCGACATGTTCATCGGCGCATCGCTGCAGATCGACATCAACGGCAATTCCTCGACCGTCTCCAAGAACCGCATCACCGGCTTCGGCGGTGCGCCCAACATGGGCTGCCAGCCGACCGGCCGCCGCCATCCGACGAAGGCATGGCTCAAGGCCGGCGCGGAAGCCAATCCCGGCCCCGGCTCACCGCCCGGACGCAAGCTCGTCGTACAGATGGTCGAGACCTTCCAGGCTGGCCGTGTGCCAACCTTCGTCGAGGAACTCGACGCCACGGACCCGAGCATCCGCAAGGCGCTGCACGGTGTCACGCCCGTGATGATCTATGGCGACGACGTCACGCACATCGTCACCGAGGAAGGCATCGCGAACCTCGCGGCCTGCCGCTCGGTCGCCGAACGCCAGGCGGCGATTCGCGCGGTCGCCGGCTACACGCCGGTGGGCCTCAAGCGCAAGAAGCGCGAGACCGAGGACCTGCGGGCCCGTGGCATCGTCCAGTTGCCCGAGGATGTCGGCGTCCGACCGTCGGAAGCGAGCCGCAGCCTGCTGGCCACCCAGGACATCAAGGGTCTCGTGCGCTGGTCCCAGGGCCTCTACGACCCGCCCTCGCAATTCGTCGACTGGTAGGACCACAGCATGGAAAAGTTCACCAAGGCTTTCCCGTCCAAGCCGCTGCCGTCGAAGACAGCCAAGCCGTGGGCGCTCGCAGGCGTCGTCGGCTCGGGCAATCTCGAAGTGATGCTGGAGCGCGGCGGCAAGCCCTCCGACGCAATGGAGTGCCACGTCGAGACCTCGATCCCAGGTTACAAGGCCTCGTGGCTCGCGGCGCTTGCCGACTTCGCCCACCATTATCCGGCCGGCGGGGCAAAGGTCACGATCCACGACCAGGGCGCACCGCCCGTGCTCGTCAACCTCCGCCTCCGCCAAGCCTACGACCATCTCACCAAGGGCGACAAATGAGCGGCGCACTCTTCCACGAACAGACCGCGCGTCAGCGCATCGCGGCACTGGCCGACGCAGGCTCCTTCGTCGAGCTGCTGCCGCCGCCGGAGCGGATCACCAGCCCCTACCTTGCCCAGCTCGGCATCCCGGTGTCGTTCGACGACGGCCTGGTGATCGGCCACGCCAAGATCGGCGGCAAGAAGATCTATCTGGCGGCCCAGGTCGGCCAGTTCGTGGGCGGCGCCGTCGGCGAGATCCACGGTGCCAAACTCACCGGCCTGTTCAAGGCTGCCGCGCGCGACAAGTTGCCCTGTGTCCTCATCATCGAAAGCGGCGGCGTGCGCCTGCACGAAGGCTCGGCCGGCGAGATCGCCATCGCCGAGACGATGCGCGCGATCTTCGAGTGCCGCGCGCTGAAGGTTCCGACCATCGCCGTCATCGCCACCGACATCGGCGCCTATGGCGGCATCGGCATCCTGTCCACTTGCTGCGACTTCCGCATCATGACCGAGCACGGGCGCCTCGGCATCTCGGGCCCGATCGTCATCGAGAAGTGGATGGGCAAGAAGGCCTACGACTCGGCCAATCGCGCCCTGGTGTGGAAGACGAGCGGCGGGAAGACCAAGTACCTGCTCGGCGATGCCGACGCGCTCGTGCATGACACGTCCGAAGCGGTGCGTGACGGGATCGCGAAGCTCCTGGCGAAGTCGAGCGCCGTCAGCCTCGCTTCCGTCAAAGCCCGCCAGAAGGACCTCGAGAAGCGCCTGAAGCGGTTCGGCGCGACGGAAGATCCAGACGCGGTCTGGAAAAGCATGGGCGTGCGCAACATCGAAGCGGCATCGCTGGCCTCCGGGCCTGAGTTCGCCGCCCTCGCCAAGCGTGGAAAGTAGCCGGCCATGAAGAAACCGACATCGAAGAAGCCGTCCGCCCGCGCTGTCCTGGCACGCCTGTTCGGACCCTCGGCGAAAGGCATCGCCATCGAGAAATCCGTGGTGACGGGCTACGCGACGGTTGGCGGCGCAAAGGTCTGCGTCATCGGCACCTGCGACGGGACCTATATCGACAACGAAGCCGCGTTGCGCCTCGCCGCGCATGTGATCCAGTGCATCGATCGCCAGCCCAAGACGCCCATCGTCATGCTGGTCGACAGCGCCGGCCAGGAACCCAACCGCGTCGCCGAAATGCTGGGCCTCGCCAGCTACTTCGGCCATCTGCTGTCGTGTCTCGAACTGGCGCGGCGCAAGGGCCACACGCTCATCACCGTCGCGACCGGCCAGGCCGTCGGCGGCGCCTTTCTCTGCTACGGCATGTTCGCCGACCGCATTTACGCCCTCGCCTCGGCCAGCGTGGGGCTGATGCCCATCTCGGCGATGTCGGCCGTCACCAAGATCCCGGCCTCGGTCCTGCAGAAGCTGTCGAAGACCATGCCGTCGCTCGAATTCGGCGCCGAGCCCTTTGCGCTGCTGGGCGGCGTCGAGGAAGTTTGGTCGGCCACCGACGACGTGCAGGCCAAGCTCGCGCAGGCGATCGCGACCTCGACCCCCGAGGACAATCGCGCCGAACTCGGCAAGAAGCGCGGCGGCCGCAAGCTCGCCCTCGACATCCGAAAGAAGGTCCTCGCCGAATCGGCGCGATGAGCGGCCTTCGACGCCATACCCTGGTCTGGCTGTCGCAGGCGCCCGAGGCGGAGACCGACGACGACCGTGCCCGAGCAGCCGCCTGGCATCTGTCCCGCCGTCCCTTCGTGGTGACGCGCCGCCCGGACGATGGCGGTGACATCGGCCTCGGCTTCTGCACCACCGACCCGGCCCATCCCGAGGTGCGACCGCGCCGCGTGGCAGCCCGGACCGATCCGGATCGCATCATCGATCGCCTGCGCCCTCCCACCCTCAAGGAGATCGCTTGCTGTCCCGCTGCCGTGACGCAGGCTCTGTCCTTCGAGCGCCTGATCTCCGCATCGGATCAAGCCGGCCTCGACGTCCGGGTCTATGGAAGCTGGATGTGGCAGGCCCTGACCGGCGAGCCCCACGTCCATGCGGCGTCCGACCTCGATGTGGTGATCGACGTCGCCGACCTCGCTGCAGCGGACCGCGCGGCCGCCTTCCTCGCGCGAGAGGAGCAGGCCCTCTCCTTCCGGATCGACGGCGAACTGTCCTTCCCCGGCCTGGGCGAGATCCAGTGGCGCGAGATGCTTCAGGACAAGGACGAAGTCCTGCTGAAATCCATCGACACACTCCAACTCGTATCCCGCGCCCGGCTCGGACGATGAGCCCCGAAGACCAGGCACTGGCCCGTGCCGCCGTGACGGCGATGCGCGACGAACTGCAGGCCTATCCCAAGCCCGGCCTCGTCAGCCCCGTCGATTCCGGCGCCCACGCCGACATGGACTTCGAGGTGATGTGCCGGTCGGCCGACTCGCTGCTGCATCCCTTCGCCGCCCTTGCCGCGGCAGGCCGCGCCGGCCGGTCGTTCGAACAGGCCCTGATGCCGCTCGGCATCGAGGCCGAGCGTGGGATGCTGGCCGTCACAGGCGGCGTCAACACGCATCGCGGCGCGATTTTCTCGGTCGGCCTGATCGTCGCCGCCATCGCCCGCGCGCAGGCCCTTTCCGCCGAACTCTCGCCGTCTTCAGTTCGGGCTACCCTTAGCGACACATGGGGCGACGCCCTCGACGCGCATGCGGCCCGCGACGATGAGGCGAGCCATGGCGGCCAAGTGCGCAGCAGGACCGGCCGCGATGGCGCCCGCCGCGAAGCCGCACGTGGCTTTCCCAGCGTCTTCGAGACGGGGATCCCCACCTACCGTGCGGCCCTGCAGGCCGGCCTCGATGCCAACGCCGCCAGCCTCCAGACCCTGTTCGCCCTGATGTCGTCGATCGACGACACGACAGTGCTCTATCGCGGTGGCCTCGAGGCGGGCTCGTTCGTCCGCCAGTCGGCGTCAGGCTTCCTTGCCGACGGGGGCTGCCTGCAGACGGGATGGTTCGAAAGGGCGGAATCACTGCACCACGCCTTCATCGCGCGGAACCTGTCGGCCGGCGGCTGCGCCGACCTGCTGGCCTGCACCCTCCTCGTCTCACGCTGCTGCGGCGACCCTCAGCCCCAAGCCGCCAGCGCCCGTTCGAGGCTCTCGGGGCCGCGATAGAGCATGGCCTGCCAGCCGGCCATGCGAGCCCCGTCGACGTTGCCCGTCTTGTCGTCCACGAACAGGATCGACTGCGCGACGGTAACGCCCATGCGCGCCTGGGCGTTCGTATAGAACACCCGCTCGGGCTTGCAGACGCCCAGCGCCGCCGAATAGACGATCTCGTCGAAATG
>JABMNB010000555.1 GCA_013205335.1 Rhodospirillales bacterium | reverse complement strand
GCGGCCTGGTAGCCCGAGCCGGTGCCGATCTCGAGCACCTTCATGCGTGGGCCGACGCGCAGCGCTTCGGTCATGGCGGCGACCACCAGCGGCTGGCTGATCGTCTGGCCGAAGGCGATGGGCAGCGCCGTATTCTCCCAGGCGCGCTCGGCGAAGGTCTGCGACACGAAGCGTTCGCGGTCGACCGAGGCGATGGCCGCCAGCACGTTCTCGTCGGCTATGCCCGAGTTGCGCAGTTCGGCGATCAGCCGCTGCATGGCGGGGACGTTCACGTCGCCCCCTAGTCGACGTCGAGGGGAGCCGCTTCGAACTCCGCGACGAGCTTGCGGCGCATGCTCTCGTGGGTCAGGTCGAGGTGCAGCGGGGTCACCGAGATGTGGCCCGAGCGGACGGCGGCGATGTCGCTCGCAGCGTCGATCTCGCTCTCCTGCGGGGCGTAGCCGATCCAGTAGTAGGTGCCGCCGCGCGGGTCCTTGCGCTCGACGATGTGACCGCCGAACCCGCGCGTGCCGGTGTGCGTGACCCTCACGCCCTGCACCGACCCCGCGACGACGTCGGGGAAATTCACGTTGATCAGCACGTTGCGCGGCCAGTCGAGCGCCAGCACCCGGCGCGCCACGGCGGCGCCATGGGCGGTCGCGGTGCCCCACTTCACCGGATGATCGTGGGTCGAGGCCTGGCTGAAGGCGATCGACGGGATGCCCAGCAGGCAGCCTTCCATGGCCGCCGCGATGGTGCCCGAATAGGTCACGTCGTCGGCGATGTTGGTGCCCCGATTGACGCCCGACAGAACGAGGTCGGGCTTGCGGTCCTTCATCAGGTGCTTGACGGCGAACAGCACGCAGTCGGTCGGCGTGCCGTCGATCGCGAATTTTCCCTCGCTGACCTCGCGGGCACGGATCGGCCGGGACAGCGACAGCGAATGGCCGGCGCCGCTCTGATTGACCTCGGGCGCCACGATCCAGACGTCGCTCGACAGCTGCGTGGCGATCTCGACCAGCGCCTCGAGGCCCGGCGCGTGGATGCCGTCGTCGTTGGTGACGAGAATGCGCGCCTTCGCGAGGTTGGCGACCTTCATTTCCTGTCGCCCGTCCCAAGGGGCGCCGGGATGAGTTCCAGCCCGCCCATGTAGGGGCGCAGCGCGTCGGGCACGGTCACGGAGCCGTCCTCGTTCTGATAGTTTTCCAGCACCGCGACCAGGGTGCGGCCGACCGCCAGGGCCGAGCCGTTCAGCGTATACAGGAAGCGCGTTCCCTTCCCTTCACCGGGTCGATAGCGCGAGTTCATGCGGCGGGCCTGGAAGTCGCCCATGTTCGAGCAGCTCGAAATCTCGCGATAGGCGTTCTGGCCGGGCAGCCAGACCTCGATGTCGTAGGTCTTGCGCGACCCGAAGCCCATGTCGCCGCCGCACAGCACCACGGTGCGATAGGCGAGACCGAGGCGCTTCAGCACTTCTTCCGCGCAGCCCGTCATGCGCTCGTGCTCGGCGGCCGACTGTTCGGGGGTGGTGATGCTCACCAGCTCGACCTTGGGGAACTGATGCTGGCGGATCATGCCGCGCGTGTCCTTGCCGGCCGACCCCGCCTCGGAGCGGAAGCAGGGCGTGAACGCCGTGAAGCGCAGCGGGAGTTCCTTCTCGTCGAGCACCATGTCGTTCACCAGGTTGGTGAGCGAAACCTCGGCGGTCGGGATCAGCCAGAAGCCGTTGTCGGTACGGAACATGTCTTCGGCGAATTTGGGAAGCTGGCCGACGCCGTAAACCGCGGTGTCTTTCACCAGAAGCGGCGGATTGACCTCGGTGTAGCCGCCCTCGACCGTGTGCAGGTCGAGCATGAATTGCGCCAGCGCCCGCTCCAGGCGAGCGAGATGGGCCTTCAGGAACACGAAGCGGGAGCCGGAGATCTTCACCGCGGCGGCAAAATCCATGTTGCCGGTCGCCTCGCCCAGCGCCACGTGGTCCTTCGGCGGGAAACTGAAGTTGCGCTGGTTGCCGACGCGGCGGATCTCGACGTTGCCGGTCTCGTCGGCGCCCTCGGGCACGTCCTCGAACGGCAGGTTGGGCAGCACTTCGAGGCGGATCCGCAATTCTTCGTCGAGACGCTGGGCCTCGTGCTCGCCGTTCTTCAGGCTCTGCTCGAGGGACGCGACCTCGGCCATGGCTGCATCGGCGTTCTCGCCCTTGCGTTTGGCCATGCCGATCTGCTGGCTGAGCGACTTGCGCCTGGCCTGAATGGATTCGCTGTCGGAGATGGCGGCGCGGCGGCGCTTGTCGATTTCCAGGATTTCCGCCGAGAGCGGCGCGAGGCCCCGCTTCTTCAGGCCGGCGTCGAACGCCTCGGGGCTCTCGCGGATGAAACGTATGTCATGCATGGCTAGCTGCCGCCGGCCGCTTCGCCGGCCTTCTTCTCTTCTTCTTCCTCGGCCTTCCGCTCGGCCTCCTCGGTTGCCTTATCCGCACGCGCACGCTTCCGCTCGATCATGCCGCCGATCAGGATGCTTATCTCGTAGAAGACTATCAGGGGGATCGCGAGCGCGATCTGACTTACGACGTCGGGCGGCGCCAGAACGGCGGCGATGACGAAGGCCACGACGACGGCATAGCGGCGCTTGGACTTCAGCCCCTCGGAGCTGGTGATGCCGACCTGGATCAGCAGGGTAAGCAGGACCGGGACCTCGAAGGCGAAGCCGAAGGCGAAGACGAGCTGAAGAATGCGTTCGAGATAGTCTGACGACCGCAGCGTCTTCTCGATGTCCGGCGGGGCGTACTGCGTCAGCATGAAATTGATCACGTATGGCAGCACGACGTAATACATCAGCGCGCAGCCGGCATAGAACATGAACGGCGTGGCGACGAGGAACGGCACGAAGGCGCGCTGCTCGTGGCGATAGAGTCCCGGGGCGACGAACAGCCAGATCTGCACCGCGATCAGCGGGAAGCCCACGATCAGCGCCACGAAGGCCGACAGTTTCACCGTGACGAAGAAGAACTCGAAGATGTCGAGGACGACGACCTTGTAGCCATCGGCCAGCGCCGGCTGGATCAGGAACGAGAAGATCGGCCGGGCGAAGTAGAAGGAGACGAAGAAGACGGCGAAGAAGCAAAGCAAAGCATAGATCATGCGCTTGCGCAGCTCGACCAGGTGGTCGAGCAGCGGCATCGGCTTGTCGTCTTCAGGTCCGTCGTGCGCTTGGGTCACTATTCACGTCGCCGAATGGGAGCCGCGTTATGCCGCCCTTTGGCGCGCAATTCAAAGCGCAAGTTGGCGCTAGCCCGCCGCGACGGCTCGGGCGGGCTTCTCTTCGCCTGCGGGCGGCGCAATCTCGGCAAGGACTGGCGCGGCGTCTGCGACGGTTTCGGCCGCAGCAGGCGTCGTTTCCGCGACGACCTGAGCCGTCCCGGGCGCCGGTTCGGCGGCAATCTGGGGTGCAGATTCCGGCTGGACCAGAGGATTGTCGACCAGGGGATTGTCGAAATGCGCCTTGGCCTCGGCCATGGCCTTTTCGCCCTCGGCCATGCCCTCCTGCAGCGCGCTCTTGATCTCGCGCGTCGGGTCGAGCGCCTGCAGGTCGAGGCCGGGGGTGGCCGCGAGCTGCTTCTTCACGTCGTCGAGGTCGGCCTGGCGCACCATCTCGTCGACATGGCCGCGGAATTCCGACGCCATGCCGCGCATCTGGGCCATCCATTTGCCCCAGCCGCGCAGAAGGCCAGGCAGCTCCTTCGGGCCCACGACGACGAGCGCCACCACCGCGATAACCAGAAGCTCAGGACTATCGATACCGAACATGGCCGGTCAGGCCCTCGCGACGCCGCTCAAACCTTGGCGGCGCTGTCCTGGTGATGGGCTTGACCGCCCGGCGGGGTAGTCGTTGCCTGAGCCGAGATCGGCTTGGCCGAATCGCCCGGCTGTGTGCCCGGCTGGGCCGGCGGCGTTTCCTCAGGTCCAGCTCCGATGCCCTTCTTGAAGGCCGAGAGGCCCTTGCCGAAGTCGCCCATGAGCTGCGAGATCTTGCCGCGACCGCCGAACAGCAGCAGCACGACGGCCAGCACGATCAGCCAGTGCCATATGCTGAAGCTACCCATTTCAAAATGCTCCCAAGATAGATTGCAATCGGCGTGTCTGATTTACGAGGGCGGAGTATGGCATCCGCTACGACGGCCCGGCAACCTGTCGAATAAGGTGGTTCTGGGGCGTCAGCGCCCCGGCTCCCCGGTGGCTTCCTCGACGGCAAGCGGTTCGTCGGCCTCGTCGTCCGCCGGATCGAGCGGCAGATCAGGCTCGTCCGGCCTGAAAATGGGGGGCTGCGAGCGTGCATCCAGGAGCCCGGCGGCCTTCAATTCCTCCTGGCCCGGCAGATCGTCGAGGCTCGGCAGGCCGAAATGTTCGAGAAAGAAATCGGTCGTGCCCCAGGTCACGGGCTTGCCGGGCGCGCGCCGGCGGCCCATCGGCTTGATCCAGTTCTGTTCGAAGAGCAGGTCGAGCGTGCCCTTGCTGAGCCCGACGCCGCGGACCTGCTCGATCTCCGCGCGTGTCACCGGCTGGTGATAGGCGATGATCGCCAGCGTCTCGACCGAGGCCCGCGACAGTTTGCGCGTCACGGGCCGCTCGATCTTGAGCTTCTCCGACAGATCCGACGCGGTGCGGAAGGCATAGCCACCCGCCACCTGCACGAGGTTCACGCCGCGGCCGGCATACATCTCGGCGAGGTCGGCCAGCAGGCGCTTCACATCGGCGTCGTTGGGCAGGCGATCGGCCAGCTCCTTCTCGTCGAGCGCCTGGGTGCCGGCAAAGACCAGCGCCTCGAGCAGGCGCAGATGCTGGGCATGGTCGGGCGACACGACGTCCGTGATGTGGCCTTCGGGAATAGCCGCGACAGCAACGGCGGCCGTGGCAATGGCGGCGATCGCAACAGCTTCGCCGGCTATTGTCTCGAACACGACGCTCTCGACGGCCGCTTCCGGCGCTGAAACGTCCTCTACGGCAGAAGCCTTCGCGGGCTTGTCGTCGACATCGTCGTCTGGCTCGCTGTCGGATTTTTCGTCATCCGGCTCCTCGCCCGCCTCGTCG
>JABMNB010000554.1 GCA_013205335.1 Rhodospirillales bacterium | reverse complement strand
TCGTTCGGTCGCAGCCGTCGCCGAGGAGCTTCCGACCTTCTTGTCCGTCGAGTCGTCTTTGGCGACGGCCATTCCAATTGCGCTTCCTGCCGCGAAGCCCACCGCCCGGCCACGGTCCAGGGCGATACCGGTTGCGGACACGCCGATCAGGCATATGCCGATGCCGAGAAGGAGCGTCCGGCTGATGGCCGGATGGGTCATGGCATTCCCAAGTTTCAGTCCGGCGAAGTGAGGATAGAACCGCATCAGACCCAGTTGCGGCAAGCCCGTCACCGCCCACAGCACCCGCCCGATCAGCACCACGGACACGGCATAGCCCAGCCACGCGTGAACGAGGCCCATCTCCCCCGTTGCATAGGCAGCGACGGCCAGCACGACCAGCAGGGCGTGGTAGGCGCGAAGACGATGCATGACCGACATATGACGCACTCCGTGACATTGCGGGACAAGCCTCGACTGCTCTTCCCGCCACCGGGGCGTGGGGCTGGCGCAGGGCCTGAATGGAGCGCCAATTGAAACTGATCGCCGATGACGGGCTGCAACGAGCGGTCACAGCCAGGGGTTCCCTTATCTCCGTGAAATAAAAAAACACGGAAGTCCTAAGCGCCTACTGAAGCTGCCGTTCAGGCCGCCAGTCGTTCAGCCACTTCTTCGAACCAGTTGCCAAGTTCCGGCGTGAGCGAGCCCCGGGCTGCCCAGCGTGCACTCCGGCGACAGAGACGCAGCGCCATTTCGGAGGTCACGCCGACACTGTCGAGATCGAGGCACCGGGCCGGGTCCCACCACGGGCCATCGGCCTTCTCCGTCAGGATCAGCGACAGCCTCATGGCTCCGTGCAGCGCGCCGAACGTCATGAGATAGTCGTACGCGACGTCTTGTGCCGAACCATTGAGGAACCAGGGCAGGATACGTCCGATGAGCCGCTCCTCCACTTTGGGCAAATCAGGCGTGTACTCGTCGCACAGAAGCCAGACCACGTCGTCGAGCGGATGGCGGCACCCACAATGCTCCCAGTCAAACCACGCCACGGCCCCGTCGGCCCGGATAGCGGCATTGGCGGGACGGGCGTCCCACTTGATGAAGGCCGGCCGCTGCGGGCGTAGCTGCGCGACAAGGCGGTCTGTCGGCAGGGCGGGGGCAGACAGTTGAAGTTGTTCGCCGATGCGTCGGTGAATCGTGGCAAGTGTCGCAATCCAGTCGGCGTTCTTTCCGATCGCCACAACCTGGCGGTCGAGCCCGCGCTCCCGCCCCGCCTGTTGAGCGGCTGCCAGCCCCGCAATGGCATTTTCCAGCAGGCCCTCTGCCTCGGCTTCATGCATCGCGGCGAGTGCCTGCGACAGGCGGCTTGAACCGAGATCCTCCTGGATCAGCCAGACTCCATCGAAGCCGAGCAGCCCGGGGACTGGTGCGCCCTGATCTGAGAGCGCCTGCAGCACTTCGGCCTCGAGACGTGCGCGTGCCGGGGCTCTGCGCTTGGTCACGATGACACTGCGATCCTCGAGAAAAAGGCGGACCGACCGGCGCAAGCGCCCACCTGGTTGCTCGACGCGCAGCGCTTTCAGGCCCAGCAGCCGCTCGCATGCCTGTATGGCGTCTTCGCGTGGCCCGGTCAGCCTATGACCCTTCCGACAGTTTTCGCGTCACCTTCGAGCACGATGGGGACTCGATACACGCGCACGAAAGTCTGAACAGCATCCAGCGCGAACCTTCCATGTTCAAGGACGACGTCCAAGAGCAAACCGCAGGCGGGTCTCCGACGATCATGGCTCCCGGCCACATCTGCGTCTTGAACGGCGACACCGGGACGTCGCAAACCGGGCTCAGTTAGGGGCAATGCTTGCTCGCGGCGCTTCGTGAGTTCCCAGGGAACGCGAAGGAAGACCGGTTTGTGGGGTCGCGGCTCAAGCGACTCAAAAAACGGCGGCCCTGGGGCCGCCGTTCCAGTGACAGGAGTCAGGCCTGACCGGCCCGACCCAGCATTTCCGTCGCTGATCCGTCTCAGGCGACCAGAAGGCCGACGAGGCTGGGATTATCGGTCGGGACCAGTGTCCAGGATATGCTGCCCGGGGTCGTCGCCTGTCCATCGGACACGTTGTAGCTCAGCGTCACGGTCTCGGAATCACCGCCATAATACGGAGAGATAAAGTTGAACGCTGGAGAAAACGGATCAAGCGTGAAGCTGTCGTCGCCGGGGTTGAACGAGATCGCGCCAGTGGCGCGGTACTGCGCGTCCAATTCACCATTAGCATAGCCTATATAACGAACCCACTCGCCGACATAGTCTCCGGAAGTGACCGAGTAATCCGTCACATTCAACAGATCGCCATCCGCGTCCGTCGCATTGGAGAGCGCGTTGATCGCGACAGGCGGCGGAGCGTCGGGGTTGTAGGTGAACCACGGCTGATTGCTATCGCCCGATGGATCAAAGTAGTTCTGATAAAGCGAATACGAACTGACGTAGTACGTACCGCCATCCAGCGAGCCCGTGACCGTGGGCGCGTTGTTCCCCGTCGACCCTTCATCGGTGCCGAGCATGTTGATCGTCACCGAAGTCGACGTGCCGTCGGCCGACGTGACGGCGAAGCTGTCGCTGTAGGTCTGCCCGACAACGAATTCATTGTGCGCCGAGGTTGCCACGTAGCTCCAGACGCCGGCGGCATCGATCGCGAAGGTGCCGTAGCTGCCGACCGTGCCGGCCTGGGCGACGAAGGTCGCCGCGCTGTCGACGTCGCTGATCGTGAGCGCCCCGCCGGCCGAAAGGTCGGCCGCCGAGTCGGTCTCCGTCAGGTTCGCCACCGCCGAGGACAGCACAGCGGCGTCGTCGACGCCGGTGATGCGGAGCGACGCCGTGGCCTGTGAGCTGGCGCCATATTCATCGACCGCGGTGTAGACGAAGCTGTCGTTGGCGAACTGGTTCTCGCCCAGCGCAGCCAGGATGCTCGATACGGTGGGATCGTAGGTGATCATACCGTTGCCATCGATCGTCAATGCGGCGCCGAGCGCGCTGGTCGCCGCGACCGCTCCGACATGCAGCACATGGCCGTTGTCGGCATCGGTGTCGTTGGCGAGCAGCGTCGCGGACGCAATCTGGACGGACGTGTCTTCGTTCGTCAGTGACTGAACCGGGCTCAACACGTCATCGTGCGCCACCGGCGTGTCGTTCACACCCTGCACGTCCAGGGTCACCGTCGCGGTGTTGCTGAGGGCGCCGAAGGCGTCCTGCGCCACATAGGTGAAGGTGTCGACGAGCGACTGGCCGGCGCCGAGCGCATTGATCGTCGCCACGGCCGTCGGATCGTAGTTGAGGGTGCCGTCGGGATTGAGGGTCACCGCCGCGCCGAGCGCGCTGATCGCGCTGAACTGGGCGATGGAGAGGTCGCCCTGCGGGCCGTCATCGGTGTCGTTGGCGAGCACGTCGATGTCCGTCAGCACCCGGCCTTCCGTCGGCCTGCTGATGGCTGCCCCCGTGTGGATGTTGTCGATCCACTGGTAGGCGAACTGGTATTGCTCAAAGTTGTCGATGTAGTCGTTGTTCTCAGCCGTCAACGAATACACAACCCGGTCCACCTCGCTAAACCCCGGATCGGTGAGAGCCACCACGTTGTTGACGATCTCGGCGTAGTTGGCATCCGGAACGTCGAACGACTGCTGCGCGACCTGTTGCCCATCAAGATAGCCGGTCACCGTCGCATGAAACGCAGCCTCTGGGTTGCCCCCTAGATTGTAACTGGTGATGTTCGCGCTCGTCAGAGCAAAGTCCTCGCCATCGACGCGTGTCATTACGATGGGCAGCGCAAATGTAGAGGTGTCATACGCGTTGAATTCGACGCCGTACGAATAAAGCGCGTTGGAATAGTCTGCCCCCCAGTCGCCGTTGCTCACATTGGGGCCCCCGACAGAGTTCCCCTGCTGATAGGGACCCGCGCCGTTATCCGTAAACCAGAAGCCCTCGTCTGTGGATACGGCACTGCCTCCGGTCAAGTTGTTGGAGCCGAGGTAGTAGGTCTCGAAGGTGATGATGGCAGCATCGCCGCTCCCAACCACGCTGTCGACGACGTCATCCACCGCCACCGGCGCCTGGTTGACAGTGACATCGGCTGCACCGTTGATCGTGACAGCGACCTGCTGCGCGGTGCCATCGACGGTGAGGACCGTGAAGAAGTCGGTCAGCGTGTCGCCGGCATCGAGCGCCTCGACGGCGGCGTTGGCATTGTCGAGCGTGTAGGCCCAGGATCCGTCCGCCGCCATGGTGTAGGAGCCATAGCCGTTGTCGCCGGCTGTTGCCGCCACCACCGCCTGGAAGCTGTTCGATGCGTTGTCGGCGTCGGAAGCGGTGAGGGTTCCGGTCGCGACCGGCGTGCCGCCGTTATTGTCGCTGCCCGCCTCGACGACCGCGCCGATCACGTCGCCCAGGATCACCGCCGCGTCGTTGGTGCCCAGGATGTTGATCGTCACCGAGGTCGCGGTGCCGTCGGCCGACGTGACGGCAAAGCTGTCGCTATAGGTCTGGCCGGCGACGAATGCGTCCTGCGCCGAGGTGGCCGTGTAGGTCCACGCGCCCGCAGCATTGATCGTGAAGGTGCCGTAGCTGCCCGCCGTGCCGGCCTGGGCGACGAAGGTCGCCGCGCTGTCGACGTCGGAGACCGTGAGCGTCCCGCCGGTCGAGAGGTCGGCCGCCGAGTCGGTTTCGGTCAGGTCCACCACCGCGAAGGACAGCACCGC
>JABMNB010000553.1 GCA_013205335.1 Rhodospirillales bacterium | reverse complement strand
GCGCCTCCCAGCAGCGGCGCCACCCAGAACAGCCAGAGTTGAGACAAGGCCGCGCCGCCCACGAACAGCGCCGGCGCCGTGCTGCGCGCGGGATTCACGGACGTATTGGTCACCGGAATGCTCACCAGGTGAATCAGCGTGAGCGCGAGGCCGATCGCGAGGCCCGCCACCGCCGGACTGACGCGCTTGTCGGTGGCGCCCAGGATGATGGTCACGAAACCGAAGGTCATCACGACTTCGATGACCAGGGCAGCCACGAGGCCGTACTTGCCGGGCGAGTGGTCGCCATAGCCGTTGGTCGCGAAACCGCCGATCTCGGCGCCGGCCTTGCCGGTCGCCACGACGTAGAGGATAGCCGCGCCCGCGATCCCGCCCAGCACCTGCGCGACCACATAGTGGACGACCTCACCGAAGGGAAAACGGCCCGCGACGGCCAGGCCGACCGTCACCGCCGGATTGAAGTGGCCACCCGACACGCCGCCCACGGCGTAGACCATCGTGAGGACGGTGAGGCCGAAAGCGAGCGCCACGCCCGCGAAGCCGATGCCGAGTTGCGGAAAGCCCGCGGCCAGCACGGCGCTGCCGCAGCCGCCCAGTACCAGCCAGGCGGTGCCCAGAAATTCTGCATAGAGACGGTTCGTGATAGGCATGATTCTCTCCCCGGGTTGCCGAGACGAATCTACGCCTTTGCCGGCGGCACTCCTAGTCTCGCGTAATAACTCCTGCTCTGGCACGTCGCCGATGAATCTCCCGCACTGCAACACGCGAAGCGTCACCGGACGGAAACC
This sequence comes from Rhodospirillales bacterium, assembly GCA_013205335.1. Taxonomy (GTDB): domain Bacteria; phylum Pseudomonadota; class Alphaproteobacteria; order Reyranellales; family Reyranellaceae; genus Reyranella. The sequence goes on along the minus strand of JABMNB010000553.1, from coordinate 2,072 downwards.
TCCCGTTCACAGAAGCGACCTAGCGTGCCGCCCTCGCCTTCGAGGGGATTCACGTCATGTTTCTGCGCCGCCGTGCTTTGATCGCCGCATCGGGCCTCGCCGCCACCAGCTTTGGCCTGCCGCGGATCGCAGTCGGGCAGGCCGACCGCCGCCCCGCCATCACCATCGCCGTGCAGCAGATCGCCAACAGCGCCGCACTTGAGCCGCTGCGCGAGCAGTCCAATGTCGGCCAGCGCGTCTTCTCCTTCATGTTCGAGCGCCTGATCATGCAGAACCTGCTCGCCAGGCTGGAGGAGGTCCCGGGACTCGCCGAGAGCTGGAAGCGCATCGACGACCGCACCGTCGAATTCACCCTGCGCAAGGGCGTGAAGTTCCACAACGGCGACGAGATGACGGCCGACGACGTGGTCTTCACCTTCGGCCGCGACCGTATGTTCGGGCCGAACTACGACATTTCCTCGAGCAGGACGCTGTTCACTTCGGTGCTCATCCGCGATTCGGTCCAGGGCAAGAACCTGCCGCCGGAAGTCCCCGCCGTGGCCAAGCGCCTGTTCCCGGCCCTCGAGAAGGTCGAGGCCGTCGACAAGTACACGGTGCGCTTCGTCAACCGCACGCCCGACGTGACGATGGAAGGGCGTATCGGCCGGCTGGGCAGCGACATCGTCTCGCGCCGCGGCTTCGACGAGGCCAAGAGCTGGCTCGACTGGGCGCGCGCGCCGGTCGCGACCGGCCCCTACAAGGTGCGCGAGTTCGTACCCGACCAGTCGCTGACCCTCGATGCCCACGACGATTATTGGGGCGGTCGCCCGCCGCTGAAGAGCGTGCGCATCATGGTGGTGCCCGAGGTCGCGACCCGCATCAACGGCCTGCTGGCCGGCCAGTTCGACTTCATCTGCGACGTGCCGCCCGACCAGATCCCCGGCATCGAGAAGAATCCGAAGTTCGAGGTGCTGGGCAGCACCATCGTCAACCACCGCATCACGGTGTTCGACAAGAACCATCCCCGGCTCGCCGACCCGCGCATCCGCCAGGCCTTCACGCACGCCATCGACCGTCAGGCGATCGTCGATGCGCTGTGGTCGGGTCGCACCCGCGTGCCACCCGGCCTGCAGTGGGAGTTCTACGGCCCGATGTTCGTCGAGAACTGGACGGTGCCGGCCTACGACCTCGCCAAGGCCAAGGCGTTGCTGAAGGAGGCCAACTACAAGGGCGATCCGATCCCCTACCGCCTGCTCAACAACTACTACACCAACCAGGTGTCGACGGCGCAGGTGCTGGTCGAGATGTGGCGCGCCGCCGGTCTCAACGTGCAGATCGAGATGAAGGAGAACTGGCAGCAGATCTTCGACGCCAACAGCCCGCGCGCCGTGCGCGACTGGTCCAACAGCGCCGGCTTCAACGACCCGATCTCCTCGATCGTCGCCCAGCACGGGCCGCAGGGCCAGCAGCAGCAGGTCGGCGAATGGACCAACGAGGAGATGAACAGGCTCTCGGTGGCGATGGAGGTCGAGACCGACATCTCCAAGCGCAAGGCGATGTTCAAGCGCATGCTCGAAATCTGCGAGCGCGAAGACCCCGCCTATACGGTGCTGCACCAGAACGCGACCTTCACGGCCAAGCGCCGGGACATCAAGTGGAAGGCCTCGCCGTCCTTCGCGATGGAGTTCCGCAGCAACAACTTCTCGATCTGAGGGCGGCGCGATGACGGCTCCCCTCGTCGCGGTGCGCGGCCTCACGGTCGATTTCGCGGGCGGCGCGCAGGCTTCGCGCGCCGTCGACGGCGTGAGCCTCGAGATCGCGCCGGGCGAAGCGCTGGGCATCGTCGGCGAATCGGGATCGGGCAAGAGCGTGACCTGGCTGGCGGCGCTCGGCCTGTTGCCGACCAGGGCCCGCGTGACGGGCTCGGTCCGTCTCGAAGGAAAGGAACTGATCGGCGCCTCGCGCGGCGACCTCGAACGGGTGCGCGGCAAGCGCATCGCCATGATCTTCCAGGACCCGTCGAGCTGCCTCAACCCGGTCCATCGCATCGGCCGCCAGCTCGTCGAGGCGCTCGGCCTGCACCGCGGCCTCGG
>JABMNB010000552.1 GCA_013205335.1 Rhodospirillales bacterium | reverse complement strand
GCGCGCCGTCGCCGGAAGGCAATCGTCCCTTCCCGGTCATGTTCGTGACCAGCGTCGAACTGATCCGCTCCGAGCGTTCCGGCGGCATGGACATCATCCGCGCCCGCGGCCTCGTCACATCGAACACGTGGGGCGAGCCGCATCTCCTGCCGATCACGCGCGGCGAAGGCATCGACGGCATGCTCGACCTCATCTTCCAGGCAAGCGCGCCCCAGGACATGGCCGCTCTCGGGCCCTTCATGGTCGTCGAAGCGATCCTGCCGGTCGCCCATGGTCATCCCTACAAGGGCATCCGCGTCCGCTCGGGCTACAACGCCGTGTCCCTGAAGACCCTGCCGGGCTTCGCCGAGGTCGCCGCGCCCAAGGAAGATTGCGCCAAGTGCCTGGGCAGGTACTTCCAGGCCAAGGGCACCGCGGCGCCCGCAGGCCGGGCCGCGGGCGACGTCGTGCGCGAGGAAGACCTCCCGTACCCGTTGCGCATCATCCGCCCGACCGACGGCATCCCGAGCTACCAATACGAGCCCAACCGGCTGACCCTCGTCCTGTCGGAGGCCGGCCAGATCGTCGATGCCGCCTGGGACTGATCCTGCGAACCATGAACGCGGACGGGTAACGGCCAGTTACCCTTCCCGCCGTCCCAAGGCCTGAAAACCACTCTACTTGTCCCCCAAGTTCCGCCCGCCATCTGCCTGCCTCGCGACCGCGGGCAGCGCATTGCCAACGGCAAATCGGGGCGCCGCTCAGACATGGAATTTCTATAACGGCGGCAACACCTCCGTGAGATCGTTGCCGTTGAGGTCGAACTTGCCGCCGGCGTTCACCGTCAAGTCGCCGGTCGGCGCCAGAGACGCGCCCGTACCGAGGCGCAGGACGTCCTCGTTCACGGTCGTGCCGCCGGTGTAGGTCTGGGCATGGTGACTACGATCTGGCGCGACGACGACGCCTCGAATCCGACGCCGGTGCAGAGTTTGGCGTCCGAGGCCCAGAGTTAGATCGAGGGCGCAAAGGGCAGTGTCGACCGCACTCAATGCATCCACCTCGTCCAAGCTCGGCTCATGCGCTTAGTACAGCGGCAATGAACCTGCCCGGCACACCTTGCCAAACCGCCTGGTTCGCTCTGGCTGGACGGCACCGGCTGGTCCTGTCGCCCGAGGAGGCCTTCGCGATGAAGGCGCGGGGAAAGGCCAGCGGTTCAGTCGCCCACTGAAACCGCCGCCGGCCTGGCCTCGAGTTCGCGCTCGACGCGGCTGGCAATCACCTGCTTGCGGAACCGGTCGAGATCGGGACCGCGCAACTGAGCGCGCTTGAGCTCAGGATGGGTGATGGGATTGACCGGCTTGCCGTCGACCTGGAGCTCGAAATGAAGATGTGCGCCGGTCGAGCGACCGGTGCTGCCGACGTAACCGACCACGTCGCCGCGCGACACAATCGTGCCGGGCTGCAGGCCGCGCGCGAAGGCGGAAAGATGGCCGTAGACAGACGCCAGCTTGCCGCCATGTTCGATCCGAACCCAATTGCCGTAGCGCCCGTTCGGCGCCGCCCCGACGACAATGCCGTCGGCCGCTGCCACGACCGGTGTGCCGGCCGGCGCCACCAGGTCGACGCCTTCGTGCATGAACAGCGACCGCGACGAGGAGGGCCGGGGCAGCGCATAGGGCGGCGGTGCACGGAACCCGCCATAGGAGGAACTGCCGTATGACGACAGGCCCGGCGACGGTGCGACGCCCATGGCGACCCCGGCACGCGGCATCTCGGTGGCGCCACCTGTCGGCAGACCGGGCGGCAGGGCCGGCGCAAGCTGCGGGCCACCGGCGCCCTGCGGCTTGCCGCCGTACGGGGGCGGCGGCTTGTCGAACGGATCGGCGCGCAGGCCGAAGCCCGAAGAGACCGAAACGGTATCGAGCGGCAGTCGGAACGAGGGCGGCGTCGCGGCCTGCCCGCTCGCCATCCAAAAGCGCTCGGTGTTGTCGCGCGTGCGGAAGCGATGGACCGCCATCACCCCCTGAGGCGTGCGCAGCTCCATCCACAGGACGCGGCCGACATCGAGCGGCACGCCCGCCGAGGTGAAGGTCTGCTCATAGCGAACATAGAACCTGTCGCCGTCGCGCATTTCCTTCTTGAGATCGACGGACGTGGCCAGGGCCTGCATCGCTTCGAGCATGGCCGGCGCCGGAACGCCCGCGGCTGCCGCGGAGGCTTCGAGCGAGCCACCGGAAATCACGCCCGAGATGCCCAGCTGGCGCTCGAACGGGAGATAGGCGCGCAGCCGGGCCTCATCGTCGCCGTCGCCCAGCCGGCGATCGGCCTCGGCGCGGCCATGGGCCACGACGGCCTCGGAAACGGGACCGGTGACCATCGGCGGCGGCACGCAATCGGCCAGGGGTATGAGTGGCTGTAACAGCTCCCGTTCGACCACGATCGCGAGCCCGCGCTCGAGCAGGCCGTTCACGGAGGCCAACCGGAGGAAGTCCAGATGATCGCCCAGCGCGGTAATGGCAGAAGGCCGGCGCTCGGGAGACGGCACTTCGGCGACGAGGATCCGCAGCTCGACCGTGCGCCCGGACCCGATATCCGCCTGCTCGACCCATGACTTGCCACCGGCGATGCCTTGGGACATCCCGCAAAAAAGAAATGAGACGGCAAAAGCCGCAGCGACCGAGGGTCGTATCATTCAGTCCTTCTTATAGGGCCGACGTCAGGGCACCGCTTGTGACCGCCGCGTGGTCAAGGACCTTACCTCACATGCGGAATGGGTTTCCATGCCCGGACTCGCTTTTCTGCTTCAATCATTTGCGCAGGAGTCATGCGGGCAGCCAGGGTCGCGAGGTCTTTTCTGGCCTGGTCCAGCCGGTCCTGGTTCTTCGCCGTGTAGCGGTCGCTCGAGAG
>JABMNB010000551.1 GCA_013205335.1 Rhodospirillales bacterium | reverse complement strand
CTTCAGCGTCTCGGGCAGGTGGAACCACGCGACGACGAAGGCAATCACACCGGCGCCTGCCAGCACCCAGAAGATGGCACGCCAACCGGCAAACCACAGCACCTGGCCCCCGATCACGGGCGCCAGCATCGGCGCGATGGAGGCGCAGGCCATCATGAGCGACATGGCGCGCGCGGCGTGATCCTTTTCAGCAAGGTCGCGTACCATCGTGCGCGCCAGCACGACGCCGCCGCAGGCGGCGAGGCCCTGCAGGAAGCGCAAGGCGATGAGATGGCCTGCCGCGGCAGCAAACGCACAACCGATGCTCGTCAGCACGTAGACGAACAGGCCGATCAGAATGACCGGGCGGCGGCCGAACCGGTCCCCCGCGGGGCCATAGAAGATCTGCCCCACGCCGAAGGCGATCATGAAGGCCGACAGTGTGAGCTGGATGTCGCCGGCCGACGATTGGAGGTCGACCGCGATCACCGGCAGGGCCGGCAGGTACATGTCGATCGAAAGCGGGGTGAAGGCCGACAACAGTGCGAGCACCGCGAGGAGGAGCGGCGACAGGGTCGGACGAGTTGTGGTGTTCATTGCGCGGTGGCTCTACAGGCATCCATGCCATCTCGCTATGCTATAAGCGGACCATGACGCCGCTACCTGACCTGTCGGAAACGCAGATCCGCCGCTACGCGCGACATATCGTGCTGGCGGAGATCGGTGGCGTCGGCCAGTCGAAGCTGATCGCCGCGAAAGTGCTGGTCGTCGGCGCCGGCGGTCTCGGCGCACCTCTCCTGCAGTATCTGGCGGCGGCCGGCATCGGCACCCTGGGCGTGATCGACCATGACACGGTCGATCTGTCGAACCTGCAGCGCCAGGTCATTCACCGCACCTCCGACGTGGGCATCTCCAAAGTCGAAAGCGCACGCCGCGCGCTCGAAGAGATCAATCCCGAAGTGACGGTGCAGGGGCATGACGAACGCCTCACGGACGGCAATGCCGACCGCATCGTCGCGGGCTACGACATCGTGGCCGACGGCAGCGACAACTTCGCCACGCGCTATCTGTTGAACGACGTCTGCTACAGGCTGCGCAAGACGCTGGTCTCGGCGGCGATCCTGCGCTTCGACGGCCAGATCTCGACCTATAAAGCGTGGCAGGGCGCGGGACATCCCTGCCTGCGGTGTCTCTTCCCCGCCGCGCCCGCGGAGGATGCCGTGCCGAGCTGCGCGCAGGCCGGCGTGCTGGGCGCGCTGGCGGGCACTTTGGGCACGCTGCAGGCCACCGAAGTGGTGAAGGAGATCCTGGGCGTCGGGCGCTCGCTCTCGGGCTCGCTGCTGATGTACGACGCGCTCAATGCCTCGTTCGAGACGTTGTCGGTCACCAAGCGGCCAGATTGTCCGACATGCGGCGGCGCGTCGGGGGCGGGCGTATGAGCGAAGGCGGCGTCTCCGTCATCCTGCGCTCGGACGATTACGAGAGCGCCCACTATGCGCTGGCGCTCGCGGCGGCGGCACTGGCCGTCAACAAGCAAGCCGTCCTGTTCTTCACCATGGGCGGCATCCGCGCCCTGCAGGGCTCACCCCCGGCGCTCAACGACTGGGACCGCGACGCCCTCAACCGCGCCCGCGGCGTCGGCGACTTCGAGACGCTGCTGCAGGCCTGCATCGAGCTTGGCGCGCGCCTCATCGTATGCGAAATGGGCCTGCGGTCGCTCGACATCGATCGCGCGAGCCTGCGGGCCGACGTCCCCTTCACGGTCGCCGGCATCGTGACCTTGCTGGAAGAGACCAAGCCGGGCATGCACCTGGTATCACTTTGACTCCGTGGGAGACTTCATGACATCCGCCCCCTTCGACGTGCTTGGAATCGGCAACGCCATCGTCGACGTCATTTCACGTTCCGACGAGGCCTTCCTCGGCAAGCACGGCCTGGTGAAGGGCAGCATGATGCTGATCGACGAGGCCCGCGCCGAGCAGCTCTATGCCGGCATGGGACCCGGCGTCGAAGTGTCCGGCGGCTCGTGCGGCAACACGATGGCCGGCATCGCCTCGTTCGGCGGCAAGGG
>JABMNB010000550.1 GCA_013205335.1 Rhodospirillales bacterium | reverse complement strand
TCATTGTCGTTACCGTCAACGCAGACGGGACGCTGACGCCCGGATACACGATCCTACCGCCGATCTATCAGTGGGGCGGAACTCCGTCGACGACCAACGCCCAGTACACTTTCAACATTTCAGAGATGAAGGGCTATCTCGGCAACGGCTCGACGGCGCCCGAGTCCTTCGTCGTGTTCGTCGGCGAGGCGGCGACAGGCGGCAGCGGCGTCATCAGCACCGTCGCCTATTCCTACAACGGGCGGTACGAAAGCGCCCTTACGGCCACGCTGCCGGCGGCGAACACGGCGACGGCGGTGAGCCATAACATTGGTGAAGTCCCGCGCGTCGCGGATTGGCGCATCCGCTGCACGACCGCCGATGCCGGGTTTTTGGTTGGCGACGAACTGGAGGCCGGCGTTCTCTACACGAACGACGGCGCGGTGAATGTTTCTTTTCCCGTGTCGGCTTCCAAGCTGGACGTCAGTGTCATCGTGCAAACCAACATTGTGGTGAATCACAAGACGACCTCCGCCCGCGTCGGTGTCACGCGAGCATCGTGGAGCTATCGCTTTGTCGCCGATCGCGGCTGGTAGGGGGCGGGCGAGACCACGAATGGGAATCTTGATGGCACTCGTCGACTGGATCCTCGAACGGATCGACACGCTCGTGCTGTGGCTGGTGCCGCCCTCGCTGCTGGGCGCCTTCTTTGGCGATGCCTTCCGCAAGGACCTGCTCACTCCGCGGCAGCGCCTGGCGGCCTTCGGCCTGGCGGTGGCCATCAGCCCCCTGGCGGGCATGGCGGCGGGCAAGGAATGGGGCTGGCACCCCTATACTTGCGGCGTCATCACCACCCTGGCCGCGGTGCTGGGCACCGACCTGATCGCCCTGGCGGTGACCCTGGTGCGCGAGTTCCGTGGCGACCCATGGGGTTCGGCCGGCAAAAGCGCCGACGCCATCAAGAAACTCGCCGACGCGCTGCTGAGCTTCGTGCCCTGGAGGTCGAAATGAGCGGCGGCGAGCTGGTCGTCATCATCCTCGTCGTCGGTTTTCTCACCTGGCGCGTGCGTAGGGTGGGCGGCCGGCGGACGAAGTCCGGCCGATGATTAGCAGGTCCGCGCCCGCGCTTCGCCCGCTTCGGCGGACACGTTTTCTACGATAGCCAGAGGAAGTCATGAAACTGACAGGGCATTTTACGCTCGAGGAGATGACGCAGTCGCAATCGGCGGCGCGCCTCGGCCTCGATAATACGCCGTCGCCTGCGGCGATCGACCACCTGCGCAAGACGGCCGCGTTGCTTGAGCAGGTGCGCGCGCTATGGGGCAAACCGATCATCGTGACCAGCGGCTATCGCGCGCCGCAGGTCAATAAAGCGGTCGGCGGGTCGATGTACAGCCAGCACATGATCGGCCAAGCGGCCGACTTCATCATCCCAGGAGTCGGATCGCCGCTCGAGATTTGCCAGACGATCAACGCCGCGAGCCCAGCGATCCCCTACGACCAGGTGATCCACGAGTTCCAGGCGTGGGTGCACATTTCCTGGTCGATGGCACCGCGGCGCATGACGCTGACAATCGATGCCCACGGCACCCGCAGCGGGTTCAAATGAGCGGCGTGCTGCTCAAGGTCGCCCCCTGGTCTGTGGGCGCCCTTGCGATCGCTGGCGTCGTGATCTGGGGCCTGTGGGGCCAGCTCAAGGCCGCCGAGACCAAGCTTGGAGTAGCGAATGCAGTCATCCAGCAGCGTGAGGCCGATGCCAAGGCCAATGCGATCGCGGTCGCCCAGCTTGCTCAGAAGCTCACCGACACCGAAACCAAGGTGATCACCGTCACGGAGAAAATCTATGCCGCCCCGGTCACGCGCGAGTGTGCTGCCAGCCCTTCTATGCGGGCTGCTTCTGACGGCGTGCGCGCCCTCCTTGCTCCTCGTGAAGCCGGAGATCGCGCCCAGCCTGCTGCTCCCGTGCGTTGACCCCGTGCTGGCGCCCGAGAATCCGAGCGACAATGAACTGGCGACCGAGCGCATCCGCGTTGCCAAACAGTGTAGCCCAAACGTCACCCCGGCGCTACAGAGTGTAGCCTATATTACTGACTTATACCAACCGTCTGAACCGATGACTCTTATGTGATTTGCGCTGGAGGTCGAGGCTCGATTCTTTGAAGCGACAGCGTCGTTGAGGAGGTCGGGATGTCGTTGGCGATCACGCGGAGGGATTTATCGGCGGAGGGGCTTCGC
>JABMNB010000549.1 GCA_013205335.1 Rhodospirillales bacterium | reverse complement strand
GCGCTGTTCAGGGAATATGGCGCGGTCCGCATCGTCGAGACCTGGGGCGACGACGTGCCCGACGGCAAGATCACCGACTACAAGGGCGCGGTGAAGGCCACGCCCGACGAGAAGATCGTCTATTCGTGGATCGAATGGCCCTCCAGGCAGGTGCGCGACGAGGGCTGGAAGAAGCTGATGGAGGATCAGCGCATGAAGGATCAGAAGATGCCGTTCGACGGCAAGCGCATGATCTACGGCGGCTTCACGCCGATCCTGGACGTCTGAGGGGATCGACATGGCAGTCGCAAAGAACACGATCTGCATCTGGTTCGACAAGGATGCCGAGGCCGCGGCCCGCTTCTACGAAGCGACCTTTCCCGACACCAGGGTGACCGCCGTCCACCGCGCACCGGGCGACTATCCGTCCGGCAAGAAGGGCGACGTGCTGACCGTGCAATTCACGGTCTGCGGCATCCCCTGCATCGGCCTGAACGGCGGACCGCTGTTCAAGCAGACCGAGGCCTTCTCTTTCCAGATCGCGACCGACGATCAGGAAGAGACCGACCGCTACTGGAACGCCATCGTCGGCAATGGCGGCCAGGAAAGCGCGTGCGGCTGGTGCAAGGACAAATGGGGCCTGTCGTGGCAGATCACGCCGCGCACGCTGACCGAGGCGATCGGGGCCGGCGGCGAGGAGGCCAGGCGCGCCTTCGAGGCGACGATGGACATGAGGAAGATCGACGTCGCCACGATCGAGGCGGCGCGTCGAGGATGACATTGCCGGGTGCGCGCCGCTGCGAGCGGAGTAACCTCCGCTCTGGAGTGGCGCGATCTTTCATTGCGCCAGGCGAAGACGCGCGGCTGGAGTCGCGCGCCCCCGGCTAGGCAGCGTGGGCGGTGATCGTGTCGGTGTCGTTGTCGACCACGACGGCGGTTTCGAAGTAACGGATGTCGGGCGGGGCGCCGTAGCGCTCGGCGATATAGGCCTGCCATTGCGGCGTATAGACCGCCTCGGCCTCGGCACGGCTCTTCCAGAGATAGACGCCGCCGCCGATCCGCTTCTCGCCGTCGAACAGATAGTATTTGCGGACCAGGCCCTTCATGCCGCGATACTTCGGCGCCGAGCCTCGGAAGAGTTCGGCGGCCTTCTTCGCGTCGATGTCGGCCGGCAGCTTGAAGTTCACGATGGCGGTGATCATGCGATCCTCCTTGAGACGCCTGATGTCATATGGCCGCGCGTTCTTCGCGCACGTTCCACAGCAGGATGAAGCCTAGCACCAGGAAGAAGAGAACGCAGGCCATGCCGAGGCGGGTCGACCCCGTGATGAGCGTGACGGTGCCGATGGCAGCCGGCGCCATCCACGCGGTCGCCCGGCCCGAGAGCGCAAACAGGCCGAAGAACTCGCCAGACATCTGGTGCGGGGCCAGGCGGCCGATGAGCGTGCGGCTGGCAGCCTGCATCGGCCCCATGCAGAAGCCCAAAAGCAGCGCGAAACCCATCAGCGTCTTCTCCTGCAGCGAGCCGAACAGGGCGCGCGTCGGGCTGATGGGCTCGGCGGGAATGACGAACAGCACGTGCTCGGCGGTGACGCCCACGATGCCCAGCGTGGCCACGATCACGCCCGCGATGGCGAGTTGGACCGTGCGCTTGCTGCCGATCCAGTCGTCGAGCCGCCCGCCCAGGAAGGCGCCCGGAATGGCGAACACGGTGAGGATGATGCCGAAGATGCCCAGGGTCACCGTGCTCCAGCCGAAAGTCGCGGCGGCATAGACGCCGCCGAAGGCAATGATGGCCGAGAGACCGTCATTGTAGAGCATGAAGGCGATCAGGTAGGTGAGTGCGTTCCGGAAGCTGCCGAGCCGGCGCACCGTGGAAACGAGGGACGTACCGCCCTGCTTCGCCGCAACCCACAAGGACTGGCGGCGCGCGCCGACCGAGTCCGGTGTGAACAGGAACATCGGAAGGACGAAGATCGCAAGCCACACCGCCGCAGCCGGGCCGACCAGCCGCTCGAGTTCGTGGCTCTGGGCGTCGAGGCCGAACAGTGGCGTGTCGTTGTTGGCGGCCAGGCCGAACAGCGCCGGCATGCTGACGGCCAGCACGACGAGCAGCGAAACCAGGCCGCCGCAATAGCCCAGGCCCCAGCCGAAGCCGCTCAGCCGTCCCATGCGCTCGGGCGCCACGATGCTGGGGAGCTGGGCATTGTTGAACACGATCGACATTTCCGCGCCGACGGTGGCCAGGATCACCGCCCAGCTGATCGGCAGGATGAGGTCGGGCCGGTTGGGATAGGCGAACCACAGGCCCGCGCAGCCCACGGCGAGCAGGATCTGAAAGGCGAAGATGTAGGGTTTGCGCCGGCCACCGGCATCGGCCATGGCGCCGAGGAACGGACTCATCAGTGCGATCAGGATGCCGGAGGCCGATTGCGTGAACGCCCAGGCCGACTGGCCCTTCACCGGATCGCCGACCAGCACGTTGGCGAAGTAGGGCGCGAAGATGAAGGTGGTGATGATGGTGAAGAACGGCTGGTTGGCCCAGTCGAACAGCGCCCAGCTGAACTGGCCGAGCTTCGAGGCTTCGCGGACGGGCGGCGTGGCCGCGTGAGGAATTATCATGCCCGGACACTATGCCCGAGACTAGGCACTCTTCATAAGCCCCCGAGCAAGGGTCCCTCGCTGCGCTCGGGATGACACCGTTTGCTGCATCGGCACACTGCGTCTATCTCGACAACATTGTCATCCCGAGCGCAGCGAGGGACCTTTACGCTTTCACTCGCCGCGACAATTGCCAGATCGCGTCGCGGTTGGAGGGCGAGAAGACCTTCTTCATCGCCTCCTGCCAGGGCAGCCAGAGCTGGGCGACATGCTCGGCGGGGGCGAGTGTCGCCACGATCTGCTGCGG
>JABMNB010000548.1 GCA_013205335.1 Rhodospirillales bacterium | reverse complement strand
GCGATTGCGCTTCAGCTCCCGAGGGATGCTGGATGGCGAGCGATCCAGGGCTGCCGCGACTTGGCGGATGGAATGGCCGGCCTGGTGTAGCTCGGCAACCTTGCAGCGCTCTTCAAGACTGAGCTGGTCGTATTGTTCGCCCATTGCAACACCCTAAGCTGGTGTTGCACTTCGTTTGTGAGTTCAGGGGGACCTTTCGTTTTTCTGAGACGCCGCCTCAATACCGGGTCTTGTCGATCCACACGGCGCCGGTGCGGGCGTTGACGACGTGCAGCCAGCTGCCGCGGCATCCGAGGACGCGGAAGCTGCCGGCCTCGCCATCGAGCGTCGCCAACTTGTGGCCGAGCGGACCCGGTCGATCGTAGAGGCTGAGGGGCCCGTTCGCGCGGGCCTCGACCCTGAGAAGATCGGCCGGCACCCAGCCGTGGAATTGAGGACTTTCCGGAAGTGAGATTCGCGCCCAGCCACCTTGGCTGCCCGACATCGTGACGACGACCCGGCCTCGCAACGCGCCGACCACGGCGGCGTCCAGCTTTGGGTCGGCCGCCACCGGCGCGATCTCGCCCTGCGGCAGCAGCGCGTAGGCGTCTGTCGGCGTGCACGAGCCGGCCTGGCCGGTGCTGGCGTCGACCGAGCGTTCGACGACAGCAAAGCCGGCAAGCACGGCGACCGTGCCGATCATGGCGCGAATCATCGTAGCCCTTCCCACACTGTTCCCGGCGGCTCCCCAGCCGCCGGCCCCTAACCCCGCCCCCGTTCTAGGATCAGGGTGCAGCCGCGTCGTGGCAGGGTTTGTAAGAATTGTTTCGCACCGGCCGATGTTCCACGACGACGGCCCCCTTCGCCGCGCTACACTGGCCGCCATGAACCTCGCCAAGCAGCATCTCGACGTCGGCCTTTTCTCGAACAAGCGCGACGAGCAACTCGCGTTCTGGCAGCAGACGGTCGGCTTGCCCTACGACCATATGGGCAAGCTGGGCGGCGGCATGCAGCAGCATCGCCACCACATGAACGGCTCGATCCTGAAGATGAATCATGCGCGCGGGCCGCTGCCCAACGCGCCGCCGTCGGGCATCGTCGGCCTCGAGATCGCGCGCGAAGGCCTGACGACACCGCAACCGCTCGCCGATCCCGACGGCAACAAGGTGACGCTGGTACCCAGGGGCCTGAACGGGGTCGAGGGGGTCGCCATCCTGCTCAGGGTCAACGACCCCGCCGCCCACGACCGGTTCTGGACGCAGGCGATGCAGTTCGAGCGCGTGGGCGAGGGTCGCTACCGTTGCGGCGACTCGCTGGTCGTGGTGGCCGAGCAGGGCAAGGTCGAAAGCGCCATCGGCCAGTGGCGCGGCCCCGGCTATCGCTACATGACCGTGCAGGTGTGGGATTGCCTGGCCGAGTACGACGGCATCCTGGCGCGCGGCGGCGCTTCCGGTGGCGAGCCGCGCGTGCTGGGCGAAACCGTACGGTTTGCGTTCGTCTGCGATCCCGACGGCAATCACATCGAGATCAGCCAGCGCGCCTCGCTGACCGGCGGGACGCTCTAGGCGTCCCGGCCCCGTTACCTCTTCTTGCGGGCCTTGCGGGCCGCGTACCGGGCGTCACGGGCGGCCTTCTGCTCGGCTTCGCTCAGTACCGGCTTGGCGGCAGCCCGCCGGGCGGCACGCTCGGCCTCCTCGGCTTCCGCAACCGCTGCGGCTTCTGCAGCGGCCACTGCTGCGGCTTCCGCCGCTGCTGCGGCTACCGCGTCGGCCGCTTCCTTCGCTGCGGCGAGTTCCGCCGCGACGCGCGCGTCTTCGACCTTCTTGGCTTCCCGGCGCTCGGCCTCGCGGGCCTCGCGGGCGGCCGCAATGGCGGCGCGCTCGGCCTGCTTCTTGATCAGTTCCGGATCGTTGGCCTTGGCCTTGGCCTTGTCGAGCAAGGCCTGCTTGGCCGCCGCGGCGGTCGCGAGGCGATCGCCGAAATCCACGTTCCTGCCGCTCATGTCCTAGTCTTTACTCCGCCGCCGCAGCGGCCTGCTTCTTGGCGCGCTTGCGATCCTCGGCATTGAGGAAACGCTTGCGCAGCCGGATCGATTTCGGGGTGATCTCGACGAGTTCGTCTTCCTCAATATACGCGATTGCCTGCTCGAGCGACATCTTGCGCGGCGGCGTGAGGCGGACGGCCTCGTCCTTGCCGGCGGCGCGGATGTTGGTGAGCTGCTTGCCCTTGAGGACGTTCACTTCGAGGTCGTTGCCGCGGCTGTGCTCGCCGATCACCATGCCCTGGTAGACGGGCACGCCGGGCTCAATGAACATCGGGCCGCGATCCTCGAGATTCCACATCGCGTACATCACCGCGTTGCCCGGGGCGTTGGCGATCAGCGCGCCGTTGCGCCGGCCGGCGATCGGCCCGCGATAGGCGCCGTACTCGTGGAACAGGCGGTTCATCACGCCGGTACCGCGCGTGTCGGTCAGGAACTCGCCATGATAGCCGATCAGGCCGCGCGACGGGGCGTAGAACACGAGGCGGGTCTTGCCGGCGCCCGACGGGCGCATGTCCTGCAGCTCGCCCTTGCGCAGCGAAATCTGCTCGACGACAGCACCAGTGTAGGCGTCGTCGACGTCGATCACGACTTCCTCGATCGGCTCCTGCCGCTGGCCCGTCACCGGGTCGGTCTGGAACAGCACGCGCGGACGGCCGACCGCCAGCTCGAAGCCCTCGCGGCGCATCGTCTCGATCAGCACGCCGAGCTGCAATTCGCCGCGACCGGCGACCTCGTAGGAGTCGGCGTTCGCGGTGTCGCTGACGCGGATCGCGACGTTGCCCTCGCCCTCGCGCATCAGACGCGCGCGGATCATGCGGGTCGTGACCTTGTCGCCTTCGGTGCCGGCGAGCGGCGAGTCGTTCACCATGAAGGTCATGGCGAGCGTCGG
>JABMNB010000547.1 GCA_013205335.1 Rhodospirillales bacterium | reverse complement strand
TGCTTGCTCAGCCGCATCCTGTGGCTGGCGAAGCGCCCGGACAGATTCTCCGCTGGGGCAATTTATTCGATGGTGCAATGGGCGCCAGTTTCCAGGAGCTACCGCCACCGAAAGCCGTGAACGAGCGCCTTGATCATGGATGAAATTGTCGGTTCGCTGGCGAGGCGAGGCTCGAGGGCCGTTTACTTCCCGGCCCTCTCGCTGCAAGGCTTTGAATTCGCGTGCTTCTTGCAGGTCGCCCCTGGGCACCATTCCTTTTCAACGGCTTAGCCGTCGACTGTCTCGAAACGGTACCAGGTCAGACACCGAAAGTTGGACAAATCGCGTTCACTTCGCGTTCTTATCATTCTTAGTTGCTAGCTGATCGCCGAGGGCTGCGAACGCTCGGTTCGACGCAGCTCGGCGGTTACCGGTGACCGATATCTTCGACAGGCCGAAGGGCATGTTGCACTGACCCGGGAGCATATCGCTCAGCGCTCGAACACAGCGCGGGGACGCGCGCCTCGTTGGTAGTCGTGTAACTCGCCGGCTTCTGACCAGGAATGCCGAAACAATCGCTTCCTAATCTCAGATACGAGCCCAAGACTGAGATGTGTCCCTCGTTCGTTCGTGTGATCGGGAAAGTCAGGAGCGGACATGATTCTGTCGTTCTTCTAGCTCCCTCAAGGGCAAAAATGGCCGAGGTTCCAGCGCCCAATTTGGATCGGGTCCGGGGAGTGGGCCATTGAAACCGGCGATGGTTGGCAGGCGCCGTCGGCGGGTTTTTATTCGACGACACTCGCCGGATGGTCTGCGGGTTGGTGTCGAATGGGGTCAAATACCTCGTGATTTCCTGACCGCGATAAGGAACGGATTGATAACTAACGCGTTTGCTTCATCGGGGTACACCAATGGATGCAAAGAAATGTGGCAGGCAATTGCGTATTACGGGGTGCTCGCGTTCGAGTCGGTGGTCGGCGTGTTCGGCATCCGGCTCTACGAGGAGCCGCGCTACGACGTGATTGATCGTCTCGCGGATCAAGTCGAGATCCGGCGATATGGGCCGCGTCTTGCAGCCCAAGTCGAGTTTTCGGCCGCCGGCGAGGCGGGCCGGAGCGCAGCCTTCCAACTGCTATTTGCCTATATCGCTGGCGCCAACCGCACGGCGGCGTCCGGAAACGACAGGATTGCCATGACCGTGCCGGTCGAGGTGCACGACCGGGAACAGGTGGCAATGACCGTTCCGGTTCAGACCTCGCAGGCGAACGGGCTCGTGCGGATGAGGTTCTTCCTGCCGGCAAAATTCAGCCGCGAGAACGCGCCGACGCCTGTCGACGACCGGGTGCGGCTCGTCACGGCGCCCGCCGAGACGATCGCGGTCTTGCGATACGCCGGATCGGGGATCGACCGGGTACAGCGCCAGGCCGAACTGACGGCGGCGCTTGCCCCATCGCCGTGGCGGCCGTCGGGCGAGCCCTACACGTTGAACTACGACGCCCCCTTCACGCTGCCTTTCCTGCGGCGAAATGAGGCCGCCGCCGCGGTCGAGAAGGCGTCCTGAGCGCGAGGGTAGTGGTCATGGTCCTGTTGGTGAACGGCCCTCGTGGGCTGAAGCCGACCAGGTTCATGTCGGCAATTGCCTTCGAAGCGGACATCGCGCGAGAGCGCAACGCCGACGCGAATGACCCGAACCAGACAACGTTTTCGTTCGAGCGTTAACCCTTGGTCGCCTCGACGTACTGTGATTCTGACGCTCTCCCGACAGTGTCGATCAACAGCCGCGCGTCCGACCCCGCTCCAAAAGAGCAAGATCTAACATCAGTAAAGCCGGCCTCTCTCAGCAATGACGACAGCGATTCATAGTCGTGAATGAAGCGATGGCCCGAACCCAAGAACAGCTCATTGAAAAGGGCGACGATGTGGCTGACGCCGGTCCTGTTAACGAAATACTCA
Source organism: Rhodospirillales bacterium (assembly GCA_013205335.1). GTDB lineage: Bacteria > Pseudomonadota > Alphaproteobacteria > Reyranellales > Reyranellaceae > Reyranella. The sequence goes on along the minus strand of JABMNB010000547.1, from coordinate 931 downwards.
TTCGGCAAAGTGATCGGCTGGCCATCGAGGTGTTTGACGTAGGCTCGCGCATAGATCTGAAGATCCGGTACTACGACGCGGAACGTTGCTTTCGGGGAAAGAATCCGATGGCATTCCCGGAGAACGAATCTGCACTGTTCTAGGGTCAGGTGCTCAAGGCAGTGCTCGGAATATATTCCCCCGGCAAACCCATCGCCGATGGGAATGCCTCGGGTCATATCGCAGCAGATGTCGAGGCCCGGCAACCATTGATAGTCCACGTTGACGAATGAACTCATGATATTAGGGCCGCACCCGAGGTTGATGTAGGCACCTGGGGAGACCTTGGCGTGGAAGAGACGCCTGTCGCGAATCAGGTAGCCTATTACCTGCCGTACCTTGGAATAACTTGCCAAGTTGCGATTGAATGAGATGCGGGTGCGAGAAAAATCCACTGCCTAAGGCCCCTAGTAGGTCAGATTTAGCTTTGGACGGTTTCCCGATGCCGAGCCGTCAGGATTCGTTCTTTGGCTGTGTTTTGATTGTTCTGCGAACGAAGCTTGTCCGCAAGCACTTCCGCCCATCAATGACCGCTATTGGCACTTCTGTGACTTCGCAAGGAGCGATGCCGAAGGCCGCTTTAACCTCAGGAGCGGACATTGTTGCTCTGGCCGGATGAAGCCCTGTAGGAGTTCGCGGCCGAGAGAAGCAAGCGTCCGGCAGAAACGGCTGCATTCCGACGCTCGTTGAGCTTGACCAGCATGCGGTCAGCCTCGGCTTCGCGGTCGAAGTCGCGGGTCTACCGGTTCAGCTCCTTGTCGGTGACCCAACCGAAGATGGTCTTTACTAATCAGTCAGTAATATAGGCTACATCTTTATTCCGGAAGAAGGCGCGTACCAGCGCCGGGTTCTCCCCGATCGCCTTCATCTGCGCATCGATGCAATCCTGCAG
>JABMNB010000546.1 GCA_013205335.1 Rhodospirillales bacterium | reverse complement strand
TGGCCGGGTTGCGGGGGTCATCCTCGGGAATCCCCGCCTCGACCTTGCCGACCATGTCGCCGCCGACGTCAGCACCCTTGGTGAAGATGCCGCCGCCGAGACGGGCGAAAATCGAGATCAGCGAGGCGCCGAAGCCCAGCGAGACGAGCGCATCGATCATGACGCGGCTACCGCCGGGAATGCCCATGTTGAGCAGCACGGCGTAGTAGCCGCCGACGCCGATCAGGGCGAGGCCGGCCACCAGCATGCCGGTCACCGCACCCGCCTTGAAGGCGAGGTCGAGACCCGAGGCCAGGCTCTTCTGCGCCGCCACGGCGGTGCGCACATTGGCGCGGACCGAGACGTTCATGCCAATGAAGCCGGTGGCACCCGACAGAACGGCGCCGATCAGGAACCCGATGGCGGCGAACTTGCCGAGCAGCAGGGCAAGGACAACGAGGACGACGACGCCCACGATTCCGATGGTGGTGTACTGGCGGCGCAGGTAGGCAGCCGCACCTTCCTGGATGGCCAGAGCGATTTCTTGCATGCGCGGTGTGCCGGCGTCCGCCGCCATGACCCGCGATGCGGTAACGACGCCATACAGCACGGCAATCAAGCCGCAGCCGATGACGCCCCAAAGAATGGTGGACATTTTTCCTAACCTATTGTTTTTTCAGCGCTATCCGCGCATCGCAGCCTGAAGTACGCAATACTCCCCCCGGCGCGAGGCGCGCGGAAAATGACAGAAGGGCCGTGTGCGCGCAACAGAGACGACGAAAAGCCCCGTCGCCTCAAGGGCTTGGCTTCAGGCGCGTGAAGGATTCCGCAGCCGGAAAATGCCGATGACCAGCAGGGCCACGAGCACCATCGCGAGTGCCACATAGTTAAGGGCGGCCCATCCCTTCAGCTCCAGCACGACGCTCGCCATGAGGCTGGCGACCGTAGTGACGCCGAACACCATGAAGTCGTTGAAAGCCTGGGCCTTGCCGCGCTCCGATGGCCGGTAGGCCGTGGTGAGAAGCGTGGTGGCACCGACGAACAGGAAGTTCCAGCCCACGCCGTTCAGACTGAGCGCGCCCCGGAAGTGCCATTCGGTGACACCCATCAGTGCCACGACGACCCCAGCAACCAGCAGCACGATGCCCGCGATCATGATGTTGAAGATGCCGAAGCGAGCGATCAGGTGCCCGGTGTAGAAAGACGGCAGAAACATGCCCATGACATGCACAAATATGGTCACCGGGGCCTCGGTCGCGCTGAGGCCACACTGGACGATGGCCAGCGGCGAAGCCGCCATGACGAAGGACATCACGCCAAAGGCGATCATCGCGCCGGCACAGGCCACCATGTAGGCAGGCTGGGTGACGATCTCCGCGAGCGGACGCTGCGGGCCGGCCGTGTCCTCCACTTTGACCTGCGGGAACTCGATGAAGCCCAGCACGATGAACACGAGGATATGGATGACGATGACCGCGACGAAGCTCGCCTGGAAGAGCGGCAGCCAGAGATCGGGCGTGAAGCGCGCGAGGGTCGGCCCGAGGATGCCGGCCAGCACGCCACCCGCCGTCACATAGGAAATCGCCTGCGCGCGATAATTTCCAGGAGCCAGCTCGACGGCAGCGAAGCGATAGAGCTGCATGTTGGCGATGGCGTAGCCGAGGAACAGCCCGCCCACGCACATCACCGGGAAGCTCCCGAGACCGAGGCCTATCGCGGCGACCGACGAGCCGACCATGCCCATCACGGATCCGCTGCGAAAGCCGAGCTTGCGGCCGCGCCGCATCATCAGCAACGAGGCCGGGAATACCGACAGCATGACGCCGAGATGCTGCATCGTGATCGGCAGGTTGGCCCACATTCGCATGTCCGGCGAGACGATGGTCAGCACGGCCAGCGCCGATGAGGCGAACATCAGCGTGTTGCTGCTTTGGGTCAGCGCCTGACAGATCGCCAGCAAGGCGATGTTTCGCATCGACCGGCGCGGCATGCGGCCGTCGGTCGCTGCGGGCGTTTCCTGCACTTTTGAAGATCCATCCATTGGACCGGCACTTTAGTCGGGCGCCCTGCCCGCGCCATGGGGCGCCGCGCAGTGCAGCTATGAACGGGCGCGCCTCGCTAGAAGTGCACGTAACCCCTGCGGGGCGCCGCGACGACCCTGCCGCCCGCTGTCAGCTTGACGCCCGCGCCGCGGGCAAAGCGACCGATACGGGTGATCTTGGTACCGGCAAGGCGCGCGGCGGCCTGCAGCGCCACCCGCTTTCGGGATGGCGCAGCGATCACGAGTTCGTAGTCGTCGCCGCCCCCGAGCACATTTCCCCACAAGCGGGGATCGGCTGTCACGGCCGCGCGGGCCGCCGGCGACAAAGGCACGTCATCGCGCTCGACGTTCACCGCAAGGCTGGAAGCATCCGCGATGTGGCCGGCGTCAGCCAGCAGTCCGTCGGAGACGTCGGCCATCGCGTTCACCACGCCAACCAGACGCTGCCCGAGCTCATGGCGGGGCCGCGGCAGGCGATAGCGATCCTCGAGAACGGCGCGTTGCCGTGCCGTCAATTCCTGCAGTCCACCCTGGACCGCCAGAAGTCCGAGCGCGCCGTCGCCGATCGTACCGCTTACCCAGAGTTCGTCCCCGTCCCGCGCGCCGCCGCGACCGATGCCCCTGCCGCGCACAACGCGGCCGAACGCGGTGATCGTTATGGTGAGCGGTCCCGGGGTCACCACCGTGTCGCCGCCGCAAAGGACGATGCCGTAGCGTCGCTGGTCGCTTGCGAGGCCCTTCGCGAAAGCCGCGAGCCATTTTTCCGTCCATTGCGTCGGCAGCGCGAGCGAGAGCTGGTAGACGAACGGTGCCGCGCCGCCGGCCGCAAGATCCGACAGGCAGACACGCAAGGCCTTGGCAGCGACGCGCCGAGGCTGTTCGTCGGCCAGAAAATGGACACCCGCGACGATCGTATCGGTCTTCACGACGAGGTCGTGGCGTGCATCGGCCGCGAGAAAGGCGTTGTCGCTCTGCAAGTTGCCCGCGCCCGCGAAGGATCGGGCGAGCGGCGCGAAGTAGCGGGCGATCAGTTCGAATTCACCGATCCGCCGGGGCCGCGCCATGGCGACCTACTTCATCGGGTCGGCCGGCCGCGCCTGGCGCGCCACGCGGTCGAGAACGGAGTTGATGAAACTGGGCTCGCCCTTGTCGTAGAATGCATGGGCGATCTCGACATATTCGTTGATGGCCACGCGCAGCGGCACGTCGTGGCGGTGCACGAGTTCATAGGTGCCGGCCAGAAGGATGGCGCGCACCAGACGGTCGACACGCGCCCACGTCCAGTCCTGCGCCAATGAGGCCGATATGAGCGCCTGCAGCTCGTCCTTGTGAGTCGCGGTGCCCTCGACCACGTCCTTGAACAGCGGCCTGTCGGCGTCGCGGCGCATACCGCCCTCGCCCGCCTCGCCGGTACGCACCTTCAGAAACTGCTCGATGATCTCGGCCGGTGCGTCCTGCCCCTCCTGCCACTGGTAGAGCGCCTGCACCGCCGCCAGCCGTGCGGCCTGGCGCCGGCTGGGAGGGGTCGGCCGCGCGTCGCTCACGTTTTCTTCCAGCGACGGCCCAGCGCCACCATGGCGAGGCAGGCATGGGCCGCATCGCCGCCCTTGTCGCCGCGGTCGGTGAAGGCGCGCGCCCGCGCCTGCTCGATAGTCTCGACGGTGACGATGCCGTAGCCGATGGCGAGTTTCTTCTGAACCGCTAGATCCATCAGGCCGCGCGCGCTCTCACCGCAGACATAGTCGTAGTGGGTGGTCTCGCCGCGGATGACGCAGCCCAGCGCCACGTAGCCGTCGTAGCGCCGGCCCTTCTTGCCCGCTGCCAGGGCGATCGCGCCCGGAATCTCGAAGGCGCCCGGTACGACGACGCGTTCCGATCTGGCGCCGCTCTTCGCGATCTCCCGCTCGGCACCCTGGATGAGCGCATCGGCGATGTCGGCATAGTAGCGCGACTCCACGATCAGGATGCGCGCGCCTTTGGCACCATCGACGGCCGGCCGGGCCGTCGGGTTTTCCGTCCGAGTCGACATGCTCAGACCTTCGCGCGGCCGGGGACCGGCTCCTGTGCGACGATCTTGAGGCCGAATCCCTCGAGACCGACGACGCTCTTCTGCGAGTTGCTGAGCAGCACCATTTCCTTCACGCCGAGATCGATCAGGATCTGGGCGCCGACGCCGTAGTCCCGCAGCTCCTGGCCGGCTGGCTCGATCGCCTCGCCGGCGCGGCGGCGCTGCTCGGCCAGAACGACGGTGAGCGGCTCGCGGATCAGCACGATGACTCCGCGGCCTTCCTTGGCGATTTCACGCATCGAGGCCTCGATCTCGCCGCCGCGTCCGCCACTGCGCTGGCCCAGCGTATCGGTGAAGAGATTGACGGCGTGCATCCGCACCATGACGGGGCCGCCCGCCGCGGGGTCACCCTTCACCAGCGCGACATGCTGCGCCATCGTGACCTTGTTCACGTAGACGACGCAGCGGAAGTCGCCGCCCCAGGTGCTGTCGAGCGCGGTCTCGCTGATGCGCTTCACGATCGAGTCGTAGCGGCGACGGTAGGCGATCAGGTCGGCAATGGTGCCGATCTTCAGTCCATGGCGCTGCGCGAAGGTGATGAGATCGTTGCGACGGGCCATCGTGCCGTCGTCGTTCATGATCTCGCAGATCACGCCGGCCGGGGTCAGGCCGGCCAGGCGCGCCAGGTCGACCGCCGATTCGGTGTGACCGGTACGCTCGAGCACGCCGCCGTCACGGGCCACCAACGGAAAGACATGGCCCGGCGTCACGATATCCTGAGGCCCGCAGGACGGGTCGATCGCCACCTGGACCGTGCGAGCGCGATCGGCCGCGGAAATGCCTGTGGTCACGCCCTCGCGCGCCTCGATCGAGACGGTGAAGGCGGTCTGATGCCGGGTGCCGTTGTTCTGCGCCATCAGCGGCAGGCCGAGCTGCTCGACCCTCTCGCGCGTCATGGCGAGACAGATCAGCCCGCGTGCGTGCTTGGCCATGAAGTTGATGGCCTCCGGCGTCGCCCACTGAGCCGGGATCACCAGGTCGCCCTCGTTCTCGCGGTCCTCGTCATCGACGAGGATGAACATCCGGCCCTTGCGGGCCTCCTCGATGATGTCCTCGGCGGCGGCCTTCACTTCGCCGAAGGTGATCCGCCAAGCGTCCTTTTCGAGCGCACTCATGATTTTTGATGCTCCAACAATCGCGCAACGTAACGCGCGAGCATATCGACCTCAAGGTTGACCCGCTGGCCGACCCTGGCCTGTCCCAGGGAGGTAACCGCCTGGGTGTGTGAAATCACGTTCACCCCGAAGCGGTTTCCGTCCACTTCATTGACTGTGAGCGAAATGCCGTCGATCGCCACGGAGCCCTTGGCTGCGACGAAGCGTGCCACCTCGGGCGGCGTCTCGAACACGAAGCGCACGCTGCCGCCTTCCGGCGTCATCGAGACGATCTTTCCGACCCCGTCGACGTGGCCATAGACCAAGTGCCCGCCCAGCTCGTCGCCGAGCTTCAGCGACAATTCGAGGTTGAGCCGGCTGCCGACCTTCCAGTCCCCCAGGTGCGTCTTGTCGAGACTCTCGGCCGATACCTCGACCGCGAACCGGCCGGCGCTCTTCTCGATCACGGTCAGGCAGCAGCCCGAGCAGGCGATCGAGGCCCCGATGGCGATCGGCGTCATGTCGTGCTTCGTGGCGATGACGAAGCGGCGGTCGCCGGCCTTGCCGCCCGGGTCGACCGAGACGATCTCGCCGATATCGGAAACTATACCAGTGAACATGGTCGCTACTTAGGCCTCCCGCCGCCAGGTTTCCAGCGTGTCACCCTGCAGTGGCCGCGCTGAAATCAGGCGAAACCGGGGCGCGGAACCGAGCCGTGCAAAATCCAATCCGCCGACCGCAGAGCGGCTGTCTGCGCCCAGGACCAGCCCCGCCCGATAGCTCGAAATGCCATCGACGAGGCCTGCCTTGAGGAGGGATGCCGCCACCTGCCCGCCCCCCTCCACGAGGACTCGCGTGATGCCCCGCCTACCCAGCGCTTGTGCGGCTGCCGAAACATCGATGCGCCCATCGCTGCCCGCATCGACGTCGACGATATCTACACCAAGCTCGTTCAGCGTGTCCCGGCGATCCGCCGGCGCGGACTTCGTACACACCAGCCAGACCGGCGTCACCCGTGCCGAGGTCGCGAGTTTCGACCTGGGCGACAGACGCGCCTGCGAATCGAGCACAATGCGGACCGGCGAGCGCGAACCGAGGCCCGGGAGGCGGCAGGTCAGCTCGGGATCGTCGGCTGCCGCCGTCGCTGCCCCCACAAGGATGGCGTCGTGGATTGCGCGCAGGCGATGCCCGTCGCGCCGCGCCGCCTCGCCGGTAATCCATTTGCTCTCGCCCGAGGCGGTGGCGATGCGCCCGTCGAGCGAGCCCGCGATCTTGAGTTGGAAGAGCGGCCGGCCTTGACGAACGCGTAACAGGAATCCGGCGTTGACTGCGGCCGCATCAGCGGCGCCCTCGCCGACCACGACGGCAACGCCGGCGGCCTCCAGCCGGGCATGTCCCTGCCCCTTGACCCGTGGATCGGGATCCTCGAGCGCGGACACGACGCGGACGATGCCGGCCGCCACCAGCGCGTCCGCGCAAGGCGGCGTGCGGCCATGATGCGAGCATGGCTCGAGGGTGACGTAAGCCGTGGCACCGATCAGCGACACGCCGGAAGCTGTCGCCTCGGCAATCGCATCGGCTTCGGCGTGCGGCCGGCCTCCGTCCCGCGTGCGACCGCGGGCAATCACCTGGCCGTCGCGCACGATCACGCAGCCGACGGCGGGATTGGGCCAGGTGCGCCCGAGCGATCGACGCGCCAGCGCGAGCGCCGCGCGCATCATCGTCCTTAGTCCTTGAGGCTTGCCGTGTCGGCCAGGTCGGAGATGAATTCCTCGAAGTCACGGGCTTCGCGGAAGTTGCGATAGACCGAGGCGAACCGCACATAGGCCACCGGGTCGAGCGCGCGCAACGCGTCCATCACCAGTTCGCCGATCTGCGTCGAGGGAATTTCGCTCTCGCCGGAACTCTCGAGACGGCGAACGATGCCGTTCACGACGCGCTCCGTGCGCTCCGGATCGACCGGCCGCTTGCGGCAGGCAACCTGTATGGAACGCGCCAGCTTGTCGCGATCGAACTGAACGCGCTGTCCGTTCTTCTTCACCACCGTCAGCTCGCGAAGCTGCACGCGCTCGAAGGTCGTGAAGCGCGAGCCGCAGGACGGACAGTAGCGCCGCCGGCGGATCGCCGAATTGTCGTCGGTCGGTCGCGAGTCCTTAACTTGGGTGTCCTCGTGACCGCAGAATGGACAGCGCATCTAGTTCCCCTGTTATTGCTCGTTTTTGCGCGTTGTCAGTCGCGGTAGATCGGAAAGCGCGCGCAAAGCGCATGGACCTTGGCGCGAACCTGGGCCTCGACCTGGGCGTCTCCGTCCGGGCCGTTCCTGGCGATGCCGTCGAGCACGTCGGCGATGAGATGGCCGATCTGCTGGAACTCGGCGACCCCGAAGCCGCGCGTCGTTCCCGCCGGCGAGCCCAGCCGAACGCCCGATGTCACCGTGTACTTCTCGGGATCGCCCGGAATGCTGTTCTTGTTCGTCGTGATGCCGGCACGGTCGAGAACCTTCTCGGCCGACACGCCGGTCGCCTTCTTCGGGCGCAGGTCGACCAGCATGACGTGGCTGTCGGTCCCGCCTGAAACGATCTTGAGGCCACGCTCGGTCAACGCGGCGGCCAGCGCGCGCGCATTGTCGATGACGTTCTGCGCATAGACCTTGAAGTCGGGCGTCAGCGCCTCGCCGAACGCCACCGCCTTGGCGGCGATGATGTGCATCAGCGGGCCGCCCTGCAGACCCGGAAACACCGCCGAGTTGATCTTCTTCCCGAGGTCGGCATCGTTGGAGAGGATCAATCCGCCGCGCGGCCCGCGCAGCGTCTTGTGCGTGGTCGTCGTCACCACATGGGCATGCGGCAGCGGGCTCGGATAGACGCCGGCCGCGACCAGGCCGGCATAGTGCGCCATGTCGACCATGAAATAGGCGCCGACCTCGTCGGCCACCTTGCGGAAGCGCGCCCAGTCGATGTGCCGCGAATAGGCCGAGGCGCCGGCGATGATCACCTTGGGCCTCTCGCTGCGTGCCGCCTCTTCCATCTGCTCGTAGTCGATCAGGTGCGTATCGGGCTTCAGCCCGTAGGACACGACCTTGAACCATTTGCCCGACTGGTTGGCCGGCGAGCCGTGGGTGAGATGGCCGCCCTGATCGAGCGCCATGCCGAGGAACTTGTCGCCAGGCTGCAGCAGCGCCATGAACACGGCCTGGTTGGCCTGCGCGCCCGAGTGCGGCTGCACGTTGGCGAAGGAGCAGTCGAAGAGTTTCCTGGCGCGCTCGATTGCCAGGTCCTCGGCCTTGTCCACTTCCTCGCAGCCGCCGTAGTAGCGGCGACGCGGATAGCCTTCGGCATATTTGTTGGTCAGTACCGAGCCCGCCGCCTCGAGCACGGCCCGGGAAACGATGTTCTCCGACGCGATCAGTTCGATCTGCTCGCGCTGGCGGTGCAGTTCGCCCTTCAGGACGGCGTCGATCGCCGGATCGGACTCGGCGACGCCCATGGTGAACATCGGTAGCGGGGAATCACCCATCTTGGCAGCGGCTTGGCTCATGATACTCAACCCTTTGAAAGCTTCTCGACACGGCCGACATGGCGGCCGCCTTCGAACTTGGTAGCGAGGAACATCTTCAAGGCCTCGCGGGCGACCTCGATGCCGGTCAGGCGCTGGCCGAAGGCGATGACGTTGGCATCGTTGTGCTCGCGCGACAGGCGCGCCGAGGTCACATCGTGGGCGAGGACTGCGCGGACTTTGGCATTGCGGTTGGCCGCAATGGAAATTCCGATCCCGCTACCGCAGACGATCACCCCGCGCTGGGCTTTGCCTGAAGCGATCGCCTCGCCCATGGCCTTGCCGAAGTCGGGATAGTCGACGGAAGCCGTCGAATTCGTGCCGAGATCCAGCACCTCGTGACCCGCCTCTTGCAGGTCGCGCTTGAGAATTTCCTTCAGGTCGAAGCCGGCATGATCCGACGCGACCGCGATGGCGCCCCCCGGCATATCGACGATCGTTCCCCTCTAGCTGTTGAGCCTTCCGATACCATATCCGGGGCCGTGGTGTCACGGTCCCCCAAAATCGTGGAAGGCGACCCACAAGGCACTGAAATGGAACGAAAAAGGCCCGGCGGATGCCGGGCCTCTTCCTCGAAGAGCAGATTTGCCTACTTCTTGATCGGCGCCGACTTCCCGTCCTTCCAGACGTAGATGTCGTAGACCGCATCCTTGATGTCGCCCTTGGCGTCGAACTCGAGCGTGCCGACCGCAGAATCATACTTGCCGGTGCGGAGCTGCTTGGCGACGGTCGCGGCATCGGTCGACTTCGCCTTGTTGGCGGCGTCGGCCCACGCCTTCACGGCGGCGTAGCTGAACAGCGTGTAGCCTTCCGGATTGTATTTGGCGTCGCGGAACTTCTTCACGAGCCCGGCATTTTTCGGGTCGTCCTCGGCCTTGGGCGGGAAAGACATCAGCACGCCGTTGGTGGCTGCGCCGCCCAGCTGGGCGAACTCGGCCGTCTCGAGCGCATCGAAGCCCATCATCTGCGCCGCCAGGCCCTGCTCGCGCGCCTGCTTGATGATCAGCGCGCCCGCGGTGTGGTAACCGCCCAGCACGATGATATCGATCTTCGCCTGCTTCATCTTGTTGATCAGCGCGGCGAAGTCCTTGTCGGTGTCGTTGTAGGCCTCGTACATCGTCTCGCGGAGGCCACCCTTGTTCAGGGCCTTCTTGGTCTCGTCGGCGACGCCTTTGCCGTAGGGCGACTTGTCATGAAGGATCGCGACCTTGGCGGTCTTGTTGCTCTTCAGAATGTAGGCGCCAACCGTCGAGCCCTGCACGTCGTCGCGGCCGCAGGTGCGGAACACCGTCGTGTTGCCCTTGGAGGCGGCGTCGTCCGTCAACTTTGGATTTGTCGAGGCCGGCGTGATCTGCAGGATCTTGCCTTCCTTGTAGATGTCAGATGCGGGAATCGACGAGCCCGAGCAGAAATGCCCAGCCACGAACACGACCTTGTCCGAGACCATCTTGTTGGCCACCGCCGTCGCCTGCTTGGGATCGCAGGCATCGTCGCCCACGATCAGCTCCAGCTTCTGGCCATTGACACCGCCGGCGGCGTTGATGTCCTCGACCGCCATCTGGGCGCCGCGCTTCAGCTGCTCACCGAACGCGGCGTTCGATCCGGTCATCGGGCCGGCCGACCCGATCTTGATCTGGGCGAACGCGGGCGTCGCCATCAGCGCAACGGCTGCAACGGCCAGCGTGCCGTACATCTTTTTCATCCGGGTCTCCCTGTTGATTGAGCCTTCTCCGC
>JABMNB010000545.1 GCA_013205335.1 Rhodospirillales bacterium | reverse complement strand
TGCCGCCATCTCGAGCAGCAGGGCTTCGAGGTCACGTATCTGCCGGTCCGACAGGACGGCCTGCTCGATCTCGACGTGCTGCGCGCGGCGATCACCGACAAGACGGTGCTGGTTTCGGTCATGGCCGTGAACAACGAGATCGGCGTCATCCAGCCGCTGGCCGAGATCGGCAAGATCTGCCGCGAAAAGAAGGTGTTCTTCCATACCGATGCGGCCCAGGCCGCCGGCAAGATCGCTCTCGACGTAGAGGAGATGAACATCGACCTGATGAGCATCTCCGGTCACAAGATTTACGGTCCCAAGGGCATCGGTGCGCTCTATGTCCGGCGCAAGCCGCGCGTCCGGCTGGTGCCGATGATCGTCGGCGGCGGCCAGGAGCGCGGCTTCCGGTCCGGCACCTTGCCAACGCCGCTCTGCGTCGGCCTCGGCGAGGCGGCCGAGATCTGCCTGAACGAGATGGATGCCGAGGCCACGCGGCTCAAGAAGCTGCAGGAGCGCATGCTGAACGGGTTGCGGGCCAAGCTCACCGACATCGTCGTCAACGGCGACCTTGAGCAGCGTATCCCGGGCAACCTCAACATCAGCTTCGCCTATGTGGAAGGCGAGTCGCTGATGATGGGCATCAAGAACCTGGCGGTTTCGTCCGGTTCGGCCTGTACCTCGGCCTCGCTGGAGCCCAGCTACGTGCTGCGCGCGCTTGGGGTCGAGGAGGAGATGGCCCACACGTCGCTGCGCATCGGCCTCGGTCGCTTCACGACAGAGCACGAGGTCGACACCGCGGTCGACGAGCTGGTGCGCCACGTCAACAAGCTGCGCGAGATGAGCCCGCTCTGGGAAATGGCCCAGGAAGGCATCGACATTAAGTCCATCGAATGGGCGGCCCACTGAGGATTTGCCTTGTGGGGCGCCGCATCGGAATTTGAGGAGAGTGCCATGGCCTACAGCGAAAAGCTCATCGATCACTACGAGAATCCCCGCAACATCGGCTCTTTCGACAAGGCGGCCGAAGATGTCGGTACCGGTCTGGTCGGCGCGCCGGCCTGCGGCGACGTGATGAAGCTGCAGATCAAGGTCGGCGCGGACGGGCTGATCGAAGACGCCAAGTTCAAGACCTTCGGCTGCGGCTCGGCGATCGCCTCGAGCTCGCTCGTCACCGAGTGGGTCAAGGGCAAGACGATCGACGAAGCCGAGACCATCAAGAACACCGACATCGCACGCCATCTCGCGCTGCCGCCGGTGAAGATCCACTGCTCGGTCCTCGCCGAGGACGCGATCAAGGCGGCGATTGCCGACTATCGCGCCAAGGCGACCAAGAAGGCCGAGTAGCTCATTCCGGAGCCAAGCTTATGACCACGACCAGCGAAACCGCCAAGCCGGCAGTGCCCGCCACGCCACGGCCGCGCCGTCCCCGTCCGCAGCTGATGACGGTGACACCGCTCGCGGCCGAACGCGTGAAGGGAATGATCGACGGACGCGGCAAGCCGACGGCGGGCATCCGCATCGGCGTGCGCACCAAGGGCTGCTCGGGCCTCAGCTACACGCTGGAGTTCGCCGACAAGCAGGAGCCGATGGACGAGGTCATCGAGGCCGAGGGCATCAAGCTGCTGGTCGATCCGAAGGCGTCGCTGTTCCTGATCGGTACGCAAATGGACTACGAGGAAGAGAAGCTGAAGTCGGGATTCGTCTTCAGGAACCCGAACGAGAAGGGCCGCTGCGGCTGCGGCGAATCCTTCCACGTCTGAAGACTTCCCATGGATCATTTCGCGCGGCTGGGACTGCCGGCGGCGCTCGATCTCGACGCGGCGTCGCTCGACCGGGCCTATTTTGCGCTCCAGCGTCAGTGGCATCCGGACCGTTTCGTTTCCAGGCCGCCGGAGGATCGGGCGCGGGCGTCGGCTGAGGCCGCTTCTGTCAATGAAGCCTATCGCACGCTGAAGGATCCGCTTAGCCGCGCCCTTTACATGGCGGAGACGGCGGGCGTGAAAATGCCCGGCGACGGCAAAACGATCGACGATCCGGACCTGCTGATGGAAGCCATGGAGGCACGCGAGGCGCTGCACGATGCGGCCTCGCCCGAGGAGGTCGACCGGCTGGCCGCGGGCGCGCGCAAGGACGTGCAGGACGCGCTGGCGGGGCTGGGCAGTTTGTTCTTGGCAAACGACAGGGCCGCCATCAGAAAGACCCTCCTTCGCTTGCGTTACCTCGACAAGTTCGCCGAGGAAGCACGGGCACGACGCATAAATCTTGATCGGTCGGACGCATGACCTTGCTGGAGATCCACGAGCCGGGTGAAACGCCTTTGCCGCATGCCGGCGAGGGCTCGCTGGCGGTCGGCATCGATCTCGGCACGACGAATTCCGTGGTCGCCATCGCCCGCGACGGCAAGCCTGCGGCCCTGCACGACGAGACGGGCCGGGCGCTCGTGCCATCGGTGGTGGCGTATCCGGCGTCGGGTGGCGTGTTCGTGGGCGATGACGCACGGCCCTTCATGACCAGCGAGCCGCGCAACGTCGTGGCCTCGATCAAGCGCCTGATGGGCCGCGGCGCCGCCGATCTCCATGCCGTTGCCGGCGTGCTGCCCTACGAGGTCGAGCCGGGCACCGGCGAGACCGACATGGTCAAGCTTCGCATCGGTGGCAAGGCGCGCTCGCCCGTCGAGATATCCGCCGAGATTCTGAAGGCGCTGCGCGCCCGCGCCGAGGCGGCCCTGGAAAAGCCGGTAGAGCGCGCCGTCATCACCGTGCCGGCCTATTTCGACGACGCCGCGCGCACTGCGACCCGCGACGCCGCACGCGTGGCTGGGCTCGAAGTCCTGCGGCTGGTCAACGAGCCGACGGCAGCCGCGCTGGCCTACGGGCTCGATAAGGGTTCCGAGGGCCTGTACGCGGTCTACGATCTGGGCGGCGGCACTTTCGACTTCTCGCTGCTGCGCCTGGAGAAGGGCGTTTTTCAGGTGCTGGCGACCGGCGGCGACACGGCCCTGGGCGGCGACGATTTCGACCGTGCCATCGCCGAGCGCATGCTGGACGAGCGCAAGCACGACGGCCTTGCCGACCAGGTCGACGAGACGGCGGTGAAGGCGGCCCTCGCACTCGCCCGCCACATGAAGGAGCAGCTCTCCGACCGCGACCAGACGTCGGGGCGCCTCGAGATTGCCGGTAGTCCGTCGTTCCACACGCTGACGCTGGCCGAGTTCGACGCCATGGTGGGCGCTTACGTGACCCGCACGCTCGACATCTCCCGCAACGTGCTGGCCGACGCCGGTATGGTCGCAGCGGACATCGAAGGCGTGGTGTTGGTCGGCGGCTCGACGCGCGTGCCTCTGGTGCGGGCTAAGGTCGCCGGGATGATCGGCAAGCCACCGCTCACCGACATCGATCCGGACGAGGTCGTGGCGCTGGGGGCCGCGCTGCAGGCCGATGCGCTGACCGGCGGGGGCGACACGCTGCTGCTCGACGTGACGCCGTTGTCGCTCGGCCTCGAGACGATGGGCGGCATCGTCGAGAAGATCGTGCCGCGCAACACGCCGATCCCCGCGCAGCTCGCGCAGGAGTTCACCACCTATCAGGACGGCCAGGGCGGCATGGTGATTCATGTCGTGCAGGGCGAACGCGAGATGGTCGCGGATTGCCGCAGCCTGGCGCGCTTCGAGTTGTCGGGAATTCCGCCGATGACGGCCGGTGCGGCGCGTATCCGCGTGAGTTTCGCCGTCGATGCCGATGGGCTGCTCACGGTCGCCGCTGAGGAGCGGACCACCGGGCTGGCGCAGAGGGTCGAGGTCAAGCCGTCCTATGGCCTCAACCACGAGGACATGGCCGACATGCTCTACGACAGCATGGACAATGCCGAGGCCGACATGACTCTGCGCCTGCTGACGGAGGCGCGGGTCGAAGCGCGGCGCGGCCTGCTCGCGCTGGACGCGGCCCTCGCGAAGGACGGCAAGCTGCTTTCGGACCAGGAACGCGCGGAGATCGATGCGGCGCGGGCGCGACTGGAGATGGCTATGGAAGGCGAGAGCCGGGACGAGATCAATGCGGCGGCCGAGGCGCTCGAGACGCTGTCCAAGCCCTTCGCGGAGCGGCGGATGGACCGCGGTATCCGCGAGGCGCTGTCGGGCATGTCGATGGGTGAGCTGGAAAATCGGGTCGGCGAGTAAGCGGAGCGAGAAATGCCGAAGATGACGTTTGTTCTGAGGGACGGGGCGCGCAAGGAAGTCGACGCGCCCCTGGGCCTTTCAGTGCTCGAGATCGCGCACCGCAACCACGTCGAGATCGAGGGTGCCTGCGAGGGCTCGCTCGCCTGCTCGACCTGCCACGTAGTGGTCGAAGCCGTCTGGTTCGAGAAGCTTGCGCCCGCCGGCGACGACGAGGAAGACATGCTCGACCTTGCGTTCGGTCTCACACATACCTCGCGACTGGGTTGCCAGATCCGCATGACGGAGGCGCTCGACGGGCTGGTGGTGAAACTGCCGGCGGCGACGCGCAACATGATGGTCGACAAGTAGGAGAGACCGATGGCCCGAAAGCTGCGCTGGACGGACGTCCGGGACATCGCGATCGAGCTGGAGGAACGTCATCCCGACGCCGACAACGTCAACCTGCGGTTTACCGACCTCCATCGCTGGGTGATGGAGTTGCCGGATTTCGAGGACGATGCCATGCGCTCGAACGAGAAGATCCTCGAGGCCATCCAGGCCGCCTGGATCGACGAGCGCGACTAGCGTCAGCACTTGCCGGGCGCCGCAATTTGGCCGGAAATATGGGCGACATACAGAAATCCGGGAGGGGTCCCCATGATCGCGACGAGAATGCGTCCTCTGCTGTTGCCGCTGGTGCTGGCAGCAGGGCTGGGCGCTTGCGCGTCCAATGCGGTGCAGCCTGGCATCGTGAGTTCCAGCGCGCCGATCGGCAGCGGTACTTACGCTGGGCCTCCGCCGGGCGGACCGACGCAGGTCGCCTACAGCACGCCGGTCGGTGGTTCAGGCCGTGTGGTGTCCATACGTGAGATCGGACTGGCCGGAGCCGGCGGCGGTGGTAGTGGCAATGGCGCGCTGATGGGCGGTTTGCTCGGCGCCGGTGCGGGCGCCACGATCGGTGCGATCACCAGCAACTCGGTCGGCGGCGGTGTCGTGGGTCTGCTCCTCGGTGCCGTGGGCGGCGCGATTGCCGGCACGATCGCCGATGGCCAGCGAAGTGGTGGGCGCGGCATCGAAGTCACGGTCCAGCGCGACGACGGCCAGAGCGTTACCGTGGCCCAGCGTGATGACGGGGACGTCCAGCTCGGTGACCGCGTACAGATCGTCCAGGACGGTCGCGGCACCGCCCGTGTCGTGCGAAACACGTCGCGCACCCCCGACTGAGTCGTTCACGGTTGATTTGATCGAAAGAGCGCAAAAGGAATCCCTTCAGATGTTCGGCAAATGGCGTCTCGGCTTTCTGGTCCCGGCAGTTCTTGCGACCGGCCTCAGCGCCTGTAATGGCAGCAGCGGCGCAGTCCAGCCCGGCGTGGTCAACACCTCGGCGCAGGGTTCGAGCTATCGCGGCGAGAACGGACGAGTGGTCTCCATTCGCGAAGTGCCCGTCCGGGGTGGCCGCAGCTCGGGTGTGAGCGACGGCACACTGGTCGGTGGCGGCCTGGGCGCGGCCGGCGGTGCGATCATCGGTGGTGCCACGACGAATTCCGTGGGCGGCGCGCTCGTCGGCGGCCTGCTGGGCGCGGTAGCGGGCGGCATTGCCGGCACGGCCGTCGACCAGAATTCCAGCCGGCGCGGCATCGAGGTCACCGTCCAGCGTGACGACGGCCAGCGGGTGACCGTGGCACAGTACGATGACGGCGATGTCCAGATGGGCGACCGCGTTTCGATCGTCTACGACCGCAACGGCGTCGCCAAGGTCGTCCGCGACACCGGCACCCGCCGCGACTAGCGCGGCTGGCGGGAGCAGGGGGCGAGGCCTATATAGGCCCCGCCATGTCCCGCCATTCTTCCTGCAATTCCCTCGGTATCGATAAGGCGCCCGCCGACACCCGCGTGGTGGTCGCGATGTCGGGCGGCGTCGATTCGTCGGTGACGGCGGCGCTCCTGAAGGAGCAGGGCTACGACGTCGTGGGCGTCACCTTGCAGCTCTACGATCACGGCGTCGCGGTGGGGAAGTCGGGCGCCTGCTGCGCCGGACAGGACATCCAGGACGCCCGTCATGTCGCCGAGCGACTCGCGATCCCGCATTACGTGCTCGACTATGAGAGCCGCTTCCGGGCCGAGGTGATGGATTCCTTCGCCGATGCCTATGCGCGCGGTGAGACTCCCGTGCCGTGCATCGCCTGCAATCGCACCGTGAAGTTTCGCGACCTGCTGAAGACCGCCCGCGAGCTCGGTGCCGAGGCGCTGGCGACGGGCCATTATGTCCGCCGCGTCATGGGCGAGGCGGGGCCGGAGCTGCATCGCGGTGCCGATGCGGCGCGCGACCAGAGCTATTTCCTGTTCGGCACGACGCGCGAGCAGCTCGACTTCCTGCGCTTCCCACTGGGAGACCTGCCGAAGAGCGAGACGCGCGCGCTGGCCGGCCGCTTCGACCTCGCGGTCGCGGACAAGCCCGACAGCCAGGACATCTGCTTCGTGCCGGGTGGTGACTATGCGTCGGTCGTCCAGAAGCTGCGGCCGGAAGCCGTGGAGCCGGGCGACATCGTCGACATGGCGGGCGTGGTCGTCGGGCGCCACGAGGGCATCGTGCGCTTCACAGTCGGGCAGCGTCGCGGGCTGGCGCTGGGCGAGCGCGACGGCACCGACAACGATCGTCTCTATGTCGTGCGCCTCGAGCCCGAGACGCGCCGCGTCGTCGTGGGCCCACGGTCGGCGCTCGGTCGCGACGAGATCAGGCTTCATGACGTGAACTGGCTCGGCGGGGCCGTCGACGGTCTGCTGCCGGTTCAGGTCCGCGTACGCTCCAGCCAGTCGCTGCGTCCTGCAGAGATCGAGCTGACGGACGAGGGCGCCATCGTGCGCTTTGTCGAGCCGGAAGTCGGCGTATCGCCGGGACAGGCCTGCGTGGTCTACGACGCCGCGACGGGCAGTCGCGTGCTGGGTGGCGGTTTCATCCGACGCTCGACATGATCCTGTAATCGCCGCGTCACCTGTTGCCCGGATAAGGCCGGGCATGACGAGCGACATCACCCAGCGTCCTTTCTCGCGTCGCGATTCCCTCGCAGCGCTCCTTCTGGCTTTCTCGGCAGCGGCGCCCGCGGCAGCGCGGGCGGACATCTATCCCGCCAAGCCGGTCAAGCTGATCATTCCCTATCCACCGGGCGGCGGTACCGACATCACGGGGCGGGCCATGGCGGCGCGCCTATCGGACCTGCTCGGCCAGACGGTGGTCATCGAGAACAAGCCCGGCGCCACTGGCATGATCGGCGCCGCGAGCGTCGCGAAGGCGCCGGCCGATGGCTACACCGTGCTGTTCGGAGCGGCCAGCGAGATGGCGATCAACGCCAGCCTGTTCAAGAACATGACCTACGATCCGCGCACCGACTTCGAGCCGGTGACGCTGGTGGCGACCTTCCCGCTGGTGTTCGTGGCACCCGCGACGACGACGCAGTCGCTGAAGGAGCTGATCGAGAGTGCGAAGGCCAAGCCCGACTCCGTAAGCTACGGCTCGATCGGCAGCGGCAGCCCGCAGCATCTCGCGGCCGAACTTCTGGCCAGCATGGCCCAGACCAAGTTCCTGCACATACCCTACAAGGGTTCGGGCCCGCTGGTGCAGGATGCCGTAGGCGGACACATCAGCATGGCCGTCAGCAGCGTGCCGCCGGCCGTGCCGCTCGTCCGGTCGGGTAAGCTGCGTGCGCTCGCCGTGACCTCGGCGGCGAGGTCGGAGGCTTTGCCGGACGTGCCGACCATGGCCGAGCTGGGCTTTGCCGGATACGAGTTCAACACCTGGGTTGGTGTCGCGGTGCCTAAGGGCACGCCCAGAGAGGTCGTCGACAAACTGCGCGTCGCTCTCGTCGGCGCGCTCGCCGCAGTCGAGGTCCAGAGCGCGCTGCGCGACCAGGGCGCGGTGCCCGTGGGATCGACGTCCGAAAAGTTCCGCCGGTTCGTGCGCGACGAGGTGGCCAAGAGCGACCGCATCGTTTCGCAGGCAGGCATCCAGCCGGAATGACGATTCTCCGAGGCCGGGCATGGTCTATCATGGTCTCATGAACGCTTCCCGGCCCCGTAGGGCGATCCTGATCGTGTGCGACGGCCTCGGCAGCGAGTGGCTGAGCGAGGCGCATACGCCGACCCTGGCGCGGCTGGTGGCGGGGCATCGTCGCGCCAGCGACCACCGGGCGGTCTTTCCCTCGGTCACGCGTGTCTCTGCCGCTTCGATTGCGACGGGCTGCTTTCCCGGCCGTCACGGGCTCGAGGGCAACCAGATGGCGCTGGTCGAGGATGGGCGCATCACCGTGCACAATGTCGGCGCGCCGTCCTTCCGGCAGGCCATGCGCCGTGTGACCGGGCAGACCTTGCGGGTGCCCACGATGGCCGAGCGGCTGGCGCCCTCGGGCGGGCAGGTCGCCTATTCGAACGTCTCGCCGGGCGCGGCCTATTTCCTCGATCCCGATCATTTCGGCACCGTGCTGCACCGCGCCGGCTCCTTCGGCCCCGGCGGCACCTCGCTCACCGGCGACGCCCATCTCGACGTGAGCCACGATCTCGACGGCGACATCGAGATGACGAGACGCTTCTGCGAGGAGGTCGTCCCGTCGGAGGATTTCAGGCTGGCAATTCTATGGTTGGCCAACCCGGATCTCACCCTCCATCACGATCCGCTGGGCTCGCCCGAGCACATCCATGCGCTCGAGGTCACTGACGGCCTGGTGGCAAAGGTCGTGGCGACAGTGAAATCGCACGACGACCGTTTCGACACCCTGCTCGTGGTCGGCTCGGACCACGGCCACGAAACCATTGGCCGCTCCGTCCATATCGGCAATTGGCTGGCCGGGAACGGCCTCGAGGTCGAGCTGAGGGCAAGCCTTGTCGGCGTCGCATCGCAGGGCACGTCGGCGCTGATCTATGCGACCGGCGCGGCAAAGGCGGCTGTGGAAGAGCTGCTCCCCAAAATGTTGCAGGAGCCCTGGGCCGGTTCGATCCTGACGGGCGAGGCGCTGGCCGCGACCGGTCTGACGGCCGACGCGCTGGTGGCCGCCGTGGACACGACACGTCATGACGAGAGCAATCCCCATGGCGTTGCGGGCACGCGCTGGCTGGTCGAAGACGGTGAGGGCACGCCGGAAATTGGCTGCGGCCACCATGGCGGCTTGGGACCCAGCGAAACCCGGCCGTTCCTGACCTTCATCCATCCCGACTTCGGCCAGGGCGAGGCCGGCCGCACGACGAGCCTCGTCGACATCGCCCCTACCATCCTGCGCTTCCTCGGAGAGGCCCCGGACGGCATGGATGGCGCGCCGGTAACGGCCTGAGCGACGCGGCTGCATTTCTTGACAGGTTACGGCCCTGCCGCATAAAAGCGCCCACCCATGGCTGGGTAGCTCAGCTGGTTAGAGCACGGCACTCATAATGCCGGGGTCGGCGGTTCAAGTCCGCCCCCAGCTACCATTGGGTCTTTTCCTTTGGAAAATCAGGCAGTTAAGGTGGCCCTCGAAAGCGAGGGCCACTTTGACGTTCTGGGACCGTTCTAGTGGCTGGGCGGCGGCTTCGGGCACAAAAAAACGGCCGCCCGGTAAATTTCCAGGCGGCTCCCTCCGTCAGCCTCTCATTCATTTAGCTCCGCGCCGGCACGACCCCAGCGCTCAGCGGGCGGCCGGGTCTTCAGCCGTGTCCCGCCTTATGGCGGACGGCCAGCTTGATCAGCATACCGCGCGCCTCCTGGGCCCGGTCGAAGTCGGCCCGCTATCGAGACGACCGTCGCCCACCGCGACGGGTGCAGCGGAGGTCCCGTAGATCAAGACCGCCGGCGAAGGGTTCCGGACATGGACATCGGCCGACATCGAGCAATTCCGGGTTCGGCGCGGAGTCGGATCTTCGGTCGGCCCTTACGCCAATAGTACAAGCGGACGTTCCCGTGTCGGTTCTTGTCAGGAATGACGTAGGGGGAGGTCGATTTTCAAGGCGCCCCGTTTCAGCCCCCCATGGGTTGTCAGCCTCCTCACCGCCGTCGGCGGCGCCTCAAAGGCAAGGTCCAGCTTGTGGGAATCCCAGACCCGGCGCGCATCGATCACCTTCGCTCGGGGCATGCGGCGGTCGCCCACCATCTCGGGCGGCTCTTGAGAGCGGTGCGCTACGCACCGAAGACCTGGCGCGGGTCGCGGTCGACACCATGCCGGCGGCTCAATGCGCCGTTCGCCGCGCTGCCGCCACGTCGCTAATTGAAATCGCCACCGCCGCCCGCCGCGCGAGAGAGTTACGGGGCGATGCGCCGTTGAGCCCATCATCGGCCAACTGAACGAACACCTCGGGCGCTGCTACTTCAAGGGCCATGCCGGCAATGCCGCCAATGCCGCCTGATACAACTTCAGGCATCCTGGCCTGGCTCAGGATATTTTTGCGCTTGATCCTCACCGCCCTCACGACCGGCCCCAACGGCCGACGAGCTCTCAATCCGGCTTCGGCTGAAGCGATAAAACGCTTCGCAGTAAGGCGTCGTTGCATGCCGGGAAACAAAAGCACGGACCACGCGCGCCGGCGTCGTCCTTGACCACCAGTACGGTTTCAGCGGGGCTGGCCCGGAGAGGCTGACCGGCGGCTCGTTGGCGGCCCTGGATCAGGACGGCTTGACGCCGGCTACCGTCAGTTGAGGTCCATTGTAGCGACGCGGCGCCGACCGCGTCTCGGTGCCGGACTCCGCGATCCAGCGCTGCATCGCCTCTGCCTCGGCCGCGGTGGCGAACAGGATGAGCTTGCAGTCGACGTCCGCGGGCGCCCAGCCGGCCATGGCGTACCAGCCGGCCGGGCCGGCGATGCGATCGGCGGCCGCCTTCCACTCGGCGATGTCGGCCGACCGGAACGCTTCCTCGCGCCTCAGGCGAGCCGCGAAGGGGAGATCGCTGATGCGGGCGGCGTGGGTGTTGGTGCTGCGGCGGGCACGGGCCATGGCGGATCTCCGGTTGGCTGCGGCCCCACGCCCCGCCGCCGGTTCTCTCGACGCGAGTCCTACGCGTCGGCCGGCCGGGTGACGACCCGGATTCTGCGCATGGCGGCGTGAGCGGAGCGCGGGGCTGCTGGCGGTGCTGGCCACGCCGGATGAGGCGGCCTATGGCCCGGTGTGAGGCACTACTTGATGGATTGCATCGATTAGTTATATCATTTGTGCTTGCAGTTGGAGCTTCAGGCATGAAACTTAGGCCGGGAACGTACACACCCAAGACCGATGAAGACTGGCTAGCCCTTCAGCTTGAAATTCGATCGATATTCACCCCCGCCACCCCAATCCGAGAAAGCGATCTGTTTTCGGGCCGGTTGGATCAGATTGATGAGTTATCGGAGGCATGCATTGAGCCCGGCCGACATGCCGTCCTGTATGGTGACCGCGGCATCGGAAAGACGTCGTTGGCGAACATTTTTCATCGTCGCATCAGGGCATTAACGCGCCACATCTATGCCACGCGGGTGCAATGCGGCCCTTCAGACACCTTCGAAAGCCTCTGGGCGCGCGCGTTCGATGAGCTTCACGTGAAGAGCGAAGATGGATCAGAGAGAATTCCCCTCTCTAAACTTCGGGGGACCGGCATCTTTCCAGATGACGTTCGCCGCATGCTTGACCTGTTTCTACCGAACGAACTTCCCATCATCATCTTTGATGAGTTCGACAAAGCTCGGGATTCTGAGATCCGCCCCCTCATGGCGAACACGATAAAGAATTTGTCGGACTTCGGCTCTCGGGCGACGGTCATTATCGTTGGGGTGTCAGATGACGTGAACGCTTTGATTGGTGAGCACGAATCAATCAAGCGGTGCGTGACGCAGATTCGTATGCCTCGAATGTCCAACGAAGAACTGCGAGGCATTATCGAGAAGCGTACGCCCCTGTTGCAGATGAATATTTCAAATGCCGCAAAGTGGAAGATCGTTATTCTCTCCAGGGGATTGCCGAACTACGCGCATTACCTCGGTCGGCATGCCGCTCTCGCCGCGACGTGGGATAAGACGCTCGGGATCACCGAGGATCATGTCGGAAAAGCAATCAATGCGATCCTAGCTCAGATGCAGGAGTCTTGCCGGGAAGATTACGAGAAGGCGATCCACAGCAATCAGGAAAACATCTACAAACAAGTCCTGCTCGCTTGCGCGATGGTGCCTACTACGGACGAAATGGGATATTTTGCGCCGTCGGAGGTAGTGGAGCCGCTTTCTCAAATAATCGGCAAGTCGATGCGTATCGCCAATTTCCAAAATCACTTGATCAAATTCACTGACGCCGAACGGGGTAACATCCTTCGTCGAATTGGAAGGCCGCGCTCGTACAAGTTCCGTTTCGCTGATCCGATGATGCAGCCATTTATCATTTTGCGCGGCATTGCGGACAAGATGGTTAATGAAAAGGCCGAGGCAATTTTATCGGGACTCGACCAACCCAAGTTGTTCCCAACTTAGCCGTCATCTCGAGTGAAGAGCCGCTCACTGTTTAGGCCTGGCGCGCAGATCGGTGGGAGCCAGTTGCGGCAAAACCCATGCGCCGCGATGCCCCGGTCTCACCGGTGGGAGTGGCTAAGTCGTTGATCTCCTCGTCTTCTACGAGGTCGCCCCAGCACCATTGGGTCTTTTTCCCTCGGAAAATCAGGTCGTTAAGGTGGCCCTCGAAAGCGAGGGCCACTTTGACGTTCTGGGACCGTTCTCGCGGCTGGGCGGCGGCTTCAGGCACGAAAAAGGCCGCCTGGTGAATTTCAAGGCGGCTCCCTCCGTCAGCCTCTCATTCATTCAGCTCCGCGCCGGCACGACCCCAGCGCTCAGCGGGCGGCCGGCTCTTCAGCCGTGTCCCGCCTTATGGCGGACGGCCAGCTTGATCAGCATACCGCGCGCCTCCTGGGCCCGGTCGAAGTCGGCCGTATAGCGCTCCAGTTCCTTGTCAGTCACCCAGCCGAATATCGTTTTCAGGCTGAAATTGTTCGCCAGCAAGTCTCGGTGATTTCGCAGCCACCAATGGGTCGCAGCCTTGCGCATGCTGTGCGCGCTGAGGCCCTCGGGCAGTCCGCAGTCCCGTCGCCACTCGCGAATGCGGTTCCCGAGGCCCTCGGTGCACGAGTAAGGGCGATCATGGGCCGAATGGATGAAGACCAAGCGGTCGGCCGGCATCTCGGAGATCAGGGTGTCCAGCTCAGGCACCATGGGAATGACCGCAATGCTGTCAGCTTGGCGGAAAGCGCTGCCTCGCCCCTTGGTGCAGGTATAAGTGAGGATTCGTCCAACGTCGGTCTGCTTGATCATCAAGCGGTTGAGCAGGATCAGAT
>JABMNB010000060.1 GCA_013205335.1 Rhodospirillales bacterium | reverse complement strand
TCGTTGGTGCCGATGGTGACGTGGCTGAACATGGATCGTCCTCCCCGGGTGGACCTTAGAATTTGCTCTCGGGGCGGGCGAGGCCGAAATGCTCGCGCAGGGTCCGACCTTCGTAGGCGGTGCGAAACAGCCCGCGCTTCTGCAGCAGCGGGATCACTTCGGCAATGAAGGTATCGAGCATCGACGGCAGCAGCGGCGGCATGACATTGAAGCCGTCGGCGGCACCGTCGCCGAACCAGTCCTCGATCAGATTGGCGATCTGTTCGGGCGTACCGGCCGTGGTGTAGTGGCCGCGCGCCCCGGCGAGATAGGCGAGCAGCTGGCGAAGCGTCGGCTTCTCGCGACGCACCAGGCCCACGATCACCTCGGTGCGGCTGCGCGCCGCCTCGACCGTGCCGGGATCGGGGAAGTCTTCCGGCGCCAGCGGCCTGTCGAGGGCGAGGTGGGAAAAATCATGGCCGCCGAAGCGGCCGCTCAGGCGCTTGCGCCCGACTTCGGGGTCGGTGAGGTCGTTGAGATCCTTTGCCAGGCGCCTGGCTTCGGCTTCGGTCGAGGCGATGACTGGGCTTAGACCAGGCAGGATCAGCACATGCTCGGAGGGGCGGCCCTCGGCCGCCGCCAGCGCCTTCAAGTCGGCGTAGAATTCCTGCGCTGTGCTCTTCTCCATCTGCGCGGTGAACACTGCCTCGGCGTGGCGCGCGGCGAAGCGGCGGCCGGTGTCGGACGAGCCTGCCTGAACGAACACCGGGCGTCCCTGCGGTCCGCGCGGCATGTTGAGCGGGCCGACCACGCGATAGAACTTGCCCTCGTGGTCGATCGGCCTGATGCGATCGGCACGCGCATACTGGCCGGCCGCGCGATCGTCGAGCACGGCGTCGTCGGCCCAGCTGTCCCACAGCGCCTTCGCCACCTGCACGAACTCCTCGCCGCGTTCGTAGCGCTCGTCGTGGCTCACCAGACCCGCGCCGCCGAAGTTGCGCGCGGCCGGGGCGAGCCATGAAGTGACGATGTTCCAGCCGACCCGGCCGCCGCTTATATGGTCCAGCGATGCGAACTGTCGTGCAAGGTTGAACGGCTCGGAGTAGGTGGTCGACGCCGTGGCGATCAGGCCGATGCGACTTGTCGATCCTGCAAGCGCGCCGAGCGCGGTGATCGGCTCCAGCCAGGTGCTGGCGGCATGCGCTACCGTGTCGGCCAGCGCGAGCTGGTCGGCCAGGAAGATCGAATCGAAAAGGCCGTCTTCGGCACGCCGCGCGAGGTCGCGGAAGTATTCGATGTCGGTCAGCGCGAGCGGCGACGAGTCGGGATGCCGCCACGAGGCTTCGTGGTGGCCGCGGCTCTGGATGAACAGATTGAGGTGGAGCTGTCTCTTCATCTCCTCACTGTGCAGCGGGCGCATACACGGAAGCAAGCTGCCGCGACACGAGCCTCGCGTAGAGGCCGCCACGCGAGACGAGCGACGCGTGCGTGCCGCTTTCCGCCACGCGGCCCTCGTCGAGGACCACGATCAGGTCGGCGTCCCGCACGGTCGAGAGCCGGTGGGCGATCACGATGGTCGTGCGCTCGGCCTTCAACACATCGAGTGCGCGGCGTACCGCCTGCTCGTTCACCGCATCGAGATGCGAGGTCGCCTCGTCGAGGATCAGGATCGGTGCATCCTTCAGGAAGGCGCGAGCGATCGCCACACGCTGGCGCTGACCGCCGCTCAGGCTGGTGCCGCGCTCGCCGACCGGTGAATTGAGACCCTGCGGCAGCGCGGCGACCAGTTCGCCGAGGGACGCATGCTCGATGGCCGCCAGCAGCTCGATCTCCGTGGCTTCGGGGCGCGCGATCAGGACGTTGGCGCGCAGCGTGTCGTTGAAGAGGTAGGTGTCCTGCGCCACCAGAGCCATCAGGCCGCGCAGCTCGTCGAGCTTGTAGTCGCGCAGGTCGGTGCCGTTCAGGGTGATACGGCCGGAGTCGGGGTCCCAGAAGCGCATCAGGAGCTGCGCCGTCGTGGTCTTGCCGGCGCCCGACGTGCCGACCAGCGCCACCGTCTTGCCGGCGGGGATGGCGAAGCTCACGTCGGAGAGAGCGCGCCGTGTCTGGCCGGGATAGGTGAAGTTCACCTGCTCAAGGGCGAGCGCCGCCGCACCGCGCGCGGCCGGCACGCCGCGTCCGTCACGCACCGGGATCGGCTCGTTCGCCAACGCATAGACGCGCCGCGTGGCGCCCAGCGTGTCGGCGAGCTGGCGGCCGATCTGCGCGATCTCCGAGACCGGCAGGAACGCCGACATGGCGAGGATGGTCATCAGCGGCAGCAGGCCGGGATCGAGCGTGCCGCGTGAGGCTAGGATCGCGCCGACCACGACGATGGCGAGGCCGCCCAGGCCCGTCAGCACTTCGAGGATGGCGTGCTGCATCGTAAGCTCGCTGAAGAAGGGCAGGCGCAGCGAGATGTGGCGCTGCGACAGCTCGTCGAGCTTGTCGCCGCGCGCGCGCTCCTGCTGGTTGGCGACGATCTCGCCCAGCCCCTGCACCGAGTCGACGGCGAAGGCGCCGAGCTCGCCGGCCGCCTCGCGCGCCTGGCTGCCCAACCGGTCCACCCTCTTGCGCATCAGGAACGGGCTCAGGCCCACGGCCAGCAGGAACGGCACCAGCGTGATCGCTAGCCAGCCGCTGGTCGTGGCCAGCGCGATCACCACGGCGGCGGGGATGAGGATGGCCACGAAGGCTGGCGCCACCGTGTGGGCAAAGAAATACTCGACCAGCTCGATGTCGTTCGTGGCCAGCGCCATGAGATCGCCGGTGCGGCGGCGCGTTAGATAGGCCGGCGCCAGCGCGTCGAGCTTGCGAAAGGCGTCGATGCGCATTTCGGCCAGCAGGCGGAAGGCCATGTCGTGGGCCAGCCACGATTCGAACCAGTGCAGGATGCCCGAGACGGGCGCGAGAATGGCGAGCGCAACGGCCAGACCGCCATAGGGTTCGTGGTTCTTGAGCGCGAGCACGATCAGGGCGGAGAGCACGCCGATGCCGATGAACGAGACGACACGGGCCACGCCCAGCAGGAAGGTGGCGGCGAGCTTACCCTTCCACGGCATGATGACGCCCATCAGCGTGGCAACCACCTGATACCAGGTGAGGCCCTCGGCCTTGATGATGCCCTCTGTCAGGGGCTTCATCGCGCCGCCCGACGTGCTGGCGATCGTCTCTGTACGCTGGGGTGCCGCAAGCGCATCGAGCGTGACGCCGGCCTGCTGCTCGCGCGCCTGCTCGGCCATGAGCTGGGCATAGACGCCGCCCTGGCTCATCAGCGCGGCATGCTTGCCCTGTTCGGCGACATGGCCGCGGTCGAGCACGAGGATGCGGTCGCAGTCGATGACGCTGGACAGGCGATGCGCCAGGATCAGCGTCGTGCGGCCCTGCATCAGCCGGTCGAGTGCTTCCTGAATCACCGCCTCGTTCTCGGCGTCGACGGCCGACAGGGCCTCGTCGAGCACGAGAATCGGCGTGTCGCGCAGCAGGGCGCGCGCAATGGCGACGCGCTGGCGCTGGCCGCCGGAAAGCTTGATGCCCTTCTCGCCGATGATCGTCGCATAACCCTGCGGCAGGCCGGCGATGAAGTCGTGGATGTTGGCGGCCCTTGTCGCGTCCTCCATCTCTTCGCGCGAAGCGCCCGGCCGGCCGAGGCGGATGTTCTCCTCGACCGTGCCGTGGAACAGGAACGTGTCCTGGTTCACGACCGAGATCAGCGAGCGGATCTGCGCGAAGGACAGCGTGCGCAGATCGTGGCCGCCCAGCAGGATGCGGCCCTGGTCGGGATCGTAGAAGCGCAGCAGCAGGCGCACGATCGACGACTTGCCGCCGCCCGAGGAGCCGACGAGGCCCAGCCGCTCGCCGGCGGCCGCCGTGAAGTTCAGCCGCTCGTGCACGGTGCGGCGCGTGCCGGGATAGGAGAAGCAAACATCCTCGAAGGCGATGGTCGGGGAGAGAAGCCCGTCGAGGCAGGCCGGCGCCGGGTCGATCACCGACGGCGTGTCGTCGAGGATGCTGTAGATGCCCTGCGCGGCGGACAGTCCGACCATCCCTTGGTGCAGCACCGAGCGCAGCTCGCGCATCGGCCTGAAGATCTCGATGCCCAGCATCATGATCACCAGCAGCGCCGTGAGCGACATCGCGCTGGCCTCGACCCGCGACGCGCCGTAGATCAGCGCCGCCGCCGCACCGCCCGCGATCGAGGCGTCGGTGATGCCGCGCGCCAGCGAGTTGGTGCCCAGCACCCACATGGTGCGGCGGAAGAGGTCGCGCGCCTCGACTTCGAGCTTGTCGGCGCGCGCCTTGCCCTGGCCGAACGCCTTCAGGGTTGCCAGCCCCTGGATCGAATCGAGGAACTCGGCGGCGAACGACTTGTAGGCGGTCATGCGCGCGATCGAGGCGCGCACGTCCCATTTGTGCCAGAGGGCGGGTGCGAAGAGCGCGACCAGCGCGAAACCCAGCATGACCAGCGCCACCGGCAGGTCGATGAACGAGATGACGACGAAGATCAGCAACGGCGTCAGCAGCGCGATCAGGAACTGCGGCAGGAACTGCCCGAAATAGGTTTCGAGCTGCTCGACGCCGTCGATCATGGAAAGGGTGAGACCGCCCGAGCGTTGGCGGCCAACTGTTGCCGGGCCGAGCGACGCAACCTTGTCGTAGAGCGTGCGACGCAGCACCTTCTGGACCCTTGCGGCGGTCTCGTGCGCCAGCACCGCGCGCCAATGCTCGGCCACGCCGCGTAGCACCATCACCCCGGCGATCAGCAGGATCGGCACCACGAGTTCCTGCAGCGGCCGTCCGACGAAGACCTGGCCGATCAGCCAGCCGAGAAGGCCGAGCCGGGCGATGCCGCAGCCCACGCCCAGGAGGCCGACGGCGACGGTGGCGGCGATGCGGGCACGCACGCCCTTGGTGAAGACGAGCAGGCGGGGTTCGATGTGCATGGTGCGATGGTAGGCTGAACATCCTTATTCGTCTGTCCACAAAATGGAAAACTCGCTGTACATTTGTGAACATGGAAACCAATTGGGACGATCTCCGCGTTTTCCTCGCCCTGGCCCGCGAGGGCACGCTGACGACGGCCGCCAAGGCACTGGGTGTCAGTCATCCGACCGTGTCGCGCCGCGTGCAGGCGCTGGAGCAGAAAATCGGCGCGCGCCTGTTCGACCGGCTGCCCGACCGCTTCGTGCCGACCAGCGCGGGCGAGGAACTGCTGGCTGATACCGAAGCGATGGAGAAGGCAGCCCACTCCATCCATCGCCGCAGCGCGGGCCTCAGCGACACGGTGAGCGGCACGGTGCGCCTGTCGGCGGAGGAGGCGACCGCGGCGCTGATCGCCCGCTATTCCGCGGAGCTTAGAGCCAAGCTGCCGCAGATCGAATTCGAGGTGATCTCGAGTCACACTCTGGCCAACCTGTCGCGCCGCGAGGCCGACCTCCTGATCCGCGAACAGGTGCCGGAACTGGGCGACATCGTCGCGCGCAAGCTGGGACGTCTTGCCTATGCGATCTATGCCGCGCGCGATTTTCCCGTGACGCGGTCCACCCCGGCGGCGCTGGCCGGGCTCTCATGGGTCGGCTTCGACGACGATCACATCAGGATGCCAGGCCAGAGCTGGTTGCTGGACTTTCGCGGCGGACGCCGGCCGGAAATACGCGGCAACAACTGGCTGGTGCTGCACGAGGCGACGCGGACCGGCGCCGGCCTCGCCGTGCTGCCCTGCCATCTCGCCGATCCCGACCCGCTGCTGCGCCGGGTCGGTGGAGTCATCGCCGAGGTCTTCGCTGACCAGTGGCTGCTGGTCCATCGCGACCTGCGCGCGCTGCCCCGCGTGCGCGCCGTCATGGATGCCGTGATCGGGCTGTTTCAGCGCGAACGCCTGCTCCTCGAAGGTCGGTCGCGTCCGTCATCAAGAGGCGAGGCATGATGCTGGAGGGGCGCCACTCCAGTGGCGCGTCATGATCTGATAGCCTACGGACATGCAGCACAAAGGCTGGCATTCACGAGGCTATCTTCCGCACTTCGATTCTCAGGACGTCGTCCAGTTTGTTGCGTATCGATTTGCCGATAGTCTTCCCAAGGAGGCAGTGGCTAGGCTGGCAGTTGCCTTCCACGCCGAGAGCTTGCGAGACGAGATGCTCGATCGTGGGTGGGGCGATTGCTGGCTGCGATCCGCGAAAATCGCGGAAATCGTCGAAGGTTCGTTTCTGGCTTTCGATGGTACACGCTATCGGCTACACGCATGGACCGTCATGCCCAATCACGTACACGTCCTCTTCAGTGTACTACCGGGCCACTCACTCGGGACAATTGTGAGTTCTTGGAAGAAGTTCTCGGCACGGTAAGCGAACAAACGGCTAGGCCGCATCGGTACGTTTTGGCAGACCGACTATTGGGATCGATTTGTCCGGAATGAAGCTCACTTTGAGGCAGCTATCGCCTACATCGATCAGAATCCAGTCAAAGCCGGCCTCGTCGATTCCGACTATCTATGGCCACACGGTAGTGCGCGATTCCGAGGATGACGCGCCACTGGAGTGGCGCTCTCCCGGCAATGATCAGAGTTCGATCTGGCGGATGCCGCCGCGTGGGCGGCCGGCTTCGATTTCCTGCCACAGGATCTCGTGACCCCTGGGCAGGGGCCGGTTGTTGCGCATGGTGAGCCAGAGGCGCAGCAGCAGGCGGTCGTGGCCGCTGGCGGCGTCGTCCTCGAACGGCGTGCGGCCGTGATAGGTGACGTGGCTGTTGATGAGCTGCAGGTCGCCGGGCTCGAGCGTCATCTCGAAGCACTGTTCCTCGGCGGTCATCATCAGCATGTCGATCGCCTCGCGCTGGGCGTCGGTGAGCTTCGGCACGCCGGGCGCCATCTGCGCCGCCTCGATGAAGGTCAGCGAATAGTGAGAGGTGAACTTGCCGTCGCGCAGGCCGAAGATCGGCAGCGGGTAGGCGGTCTCGCGGGTCGTCGCTTCGCCGTCCTTCCGGGTGCCTTCCTCGCCGAAGCGGCTGCGCCAGTAATCCTGGAACAGAAGTTCCAGCAGATCCGGCCGGCGCTCGAGCATCGCGTTGTGAATGGCCGGCGTCGACGCAAGCTTGCTGACGCCGCCGGCGCGCGCCTGGCGCACACAGAGCAGGCCCACCACGTCCGTGCGGTCGGTGTGGAAACGCAGCGCGCCGTTCGTCAATGTACGGGCGTAGGAAGAGAGGAAGGTCGAGCCTTTCTCGTCCGTGGTCTCGCCATACGTGCGGCCGACATGGGCGCCCTCGTCTCGGATGGCGCGCATCAGCTCGCCGCTGCGGTTCTGGAACACCGGGATGCCGATATGCGTGCCGATGGCGAAGTATAGGCGGCGCAGATCCTCCTCGTCATAGCGGTCGACGGGAAGGCCGCGCAGCTTGACGATGCCGGAGCCATTCTCCAGCTCGTCGGCGATGTCATCGAACAGTTCGTCGAGCGAGGGCAGGTAGAAATCTCCGCGCGTGATCTCCGACCACTCCATGCCGCGCAGGCCCTTGAGGGCGGCGTCGAGCTCGTCGACGCCGTCGGGCGTGAGATCGCGAATCCAGCGCGAGGAATTCTTGATATCCTGGCCCTGCCAGACGGACGGGCCGGTAAGCGGCATGCGATTGCTCATGGCCTTATGATAGCAGAGCGTCCCCCAGGTCGCTCAACTGTCAATCGGTCGCGCATCCTTCGCGCGGACAGAGAAGATTCACGTTGGCAGATCAGCGCAGGGGCTTGCGCATGTTGATCGAGGTCGGATGGTCGAACCCCGGATGGGCCTCGCGCGACGTCTCGCGGTAGCCCAGCGACTGGAACAGGCGCTGGTTGTCGGTCAGGACGACGCGCACCCCGAGGCGCACGCCGGCGAGGCGGCGGCAGCGTGCTTGGGCTTCGACGGCATCGATCAGCCGCCGGGCGAGCCCCAGCCCACGGGCCGACGGCAGCACGGCGAGGCGCCCGAAGTAGAGATCACCCTCCATTTCTTTCACCAGCACGCAACCCAGCATCTCGCCGTCCCGCTCCGCGACGATCGCACCGGCGCCTTTGTCGAGTTCGGCGGCGATGCCGTCAGCCGTCTCACGGAAGGCGCCCGATTCCGGCACGAGCTTGCCGCGATACTGGGCGAAGGACAGGGCAACGACGGTGGCGATCGCGGCTGCATCGCTGACGGTCGCAGCGCGCAAGACAGGGGTGTCGCTCATGCACTCTTTCTCGCGTAGGCTCCGCGCAAAATCGAGAGGAAATAGCGGATGGCCCTGATCACCTACCTGACCCGTATCCAGTTCGACTTCGGCGCGCTGAAGCTGCTCGAGGCCGAACTACAGCTCATGGGCATGCGCCGGCCCCTGATCGTGACCGACAAGGGTGTCGTTGCGGCGGGCCTGTGGGCCAAGGTGAAGGATCAGCTTCCCGGCAACATGCCGATTACCATCTACGACGGCACGCCGGAAAACCCGACGGAAGCCGCGATGCGCGATGCGCTCAAGATCTACAAGGACGAGGGCTGCGACGGCATCATCGCCATCGGCGGCGGCTCGCCCATGGATCTCGCCAAGGCCGTCGCGCTGATGGCCACGCATCCCGGCTCGTCGCTGCAGGCATATTCGTTCGTCGAGGGCGGGGCGGCCAAGATC
>JABMNB010000544.1 GCA_013205335.1 Rhodospirillales bacterium | reverse complement strand
TGCAGCGACACCCGCGAAAGGACGGGCTAGGCTCTGCGGGAAACGAGAGTGCGCCGCTATCATCGCCGCGGCAAAAAAGACGACGGAAGCTGGAAGGAAAAACCCCATGACCACCGCCACGACCATCACCGAACTGCGTACCACGCTCCTGCAGGTGCCGTGGCGGTCGTCGCCGCCGGCCGCCGGCATCCTGGCGCCGGGGCCGCGCGAACTCTTCGTACTGGAGATCGAGACCCAGGGCGGGCTGGTGGGCATGAGCTATCTGATGCCGCTGCACGGCGGCCTGCACACGCTCGACGCCTGCATGAAGGAGCTGGTCGCGCCCTATGTGATCGGCCGCGACGCCACCGAGATCGAGGGCATCTGGCAGACCCTCTACAAGAACAATTTCTGGCTCGGCCGCATGGGCGTCACCCTGTTCGCCCAGAGCGCCATCGACATGGCGCTGTGGGACATCGTGGGCAAGCGTGCCAGCCTGCCGCTGTTCCGATTGTGGGGCGCCGCGCGCACCTCCATCCCGGCCTATGGATCGGGCTGTTTCCGCGGGCTCGGCCGCGACGGCATGATCGCGCGTGCGAAGGAATTCACCGCCCAGGGGCTGAAAGCCATCAAGATGCAGGTGGCCCACATCCGGCCGTGGCGCGAGGACGTGCAGAACGTGAAGGCGATGCGCGAGGAGATGGGCGACGGCATCGAGATCATGATCGACGTCAACATGGGCTGGGACGCCGACACCGCCATCCAGGCCGGCCACCGCATCGACGAGTTCGACCCCTACTGGCTGGAGGAGCCGGTGGTCGCCGAGGACTTCGCGGGCTACCGCCGCATCGCGGCCGCGCTGAAGACGCGCGTGGTCGGCGGCGAGAGCCACTTCATGAGGAACGACCTGCGCCCGTTCTTCGAGCATCCCGGCACGCCGATCCTGCAGCCCGACCCGATGCGCGGCGGCTACTCCGAGCTGCGCAAGATCGCGGCCGCCGCCGAGCCGCACGGCATCCGGCTCGCGCCGCATCTCTTCCACGAGCAGATGGTCCACGTGCTGGCCTCGATCCCCAACGCCAGCTACCTCGAATACATGGACTGGAACGACGACCTCTGGATCGAACCGGTGATGCCAGCCAAGGACGGCACCATGTCGCCGCCGGAACGGCCGGGCCATGGCGTCGCCTTCCGCCCGGAAATCCTGAAGGACCACCGCATCGGCGGTCAGCGCCTCAAGGGCTGATCAGAATCCAGCGGCGGCGCGGACACGCTTGCGGATGAGGCCGATGAAGGCGCGCGCCGCGGGCGACAGCGTGCGCTCGCGCTTGTAGGCGATTCCCATCTGCGCGGTCGGCGGCTTGCTACGCCACGGCAGGTCGAGCACGGCGAGCTGCTTCGCCTTCATGCCGTCGCCGATCTGGCTCATATGGCCGATGCCGAACGCGTCGGTGCCGGCCACGAGGTCGCGTACCACGCGGAACGACGACACCGCGATCGATGGCAGAAGGTCTCCCGTGACGGGCTCGATCGACAGCCCGTCGTCGAGACCATCGACGAGCCAGAGATGGCTGTGGGGCATGCTCGACATGACGAACGGATACTTGCGCAGGTCCTCCGGCTGCAGCGGCGCCTTCTTCTTCAGCAGAGGATGGCCGGCGCGGCAGAAATAGCTGCCCTGCAAGGCGCCGAGTGACTCGACACGCAGCGCCGGCATGTTCTTCAGCGCCACAATGTCGAACACGACAAAATCGACGCGATCGGTCATCAGCATCGGCAGCACCGCCGTCCATTCGCGTTCCAGCAGCTCCAGCCGGATCGAGGGATTGGCATTGATCAGGTCGATGGCCGCCGGCTGTACCGCGATGTCGTGGATGTAGGAACCCGCCGCCACGCGCAGGCGGCCGCCGCGTCCGTCGCGCACGACCTGGAGCTGGTTGGAGATGGCCTCCGCGCGCGCCACCAGCTCGTCGGCCATCTTGAGCACGTCGTCGCCGGCCGGCGTCGCCACGACATCGCGGCGCGAGCGTTCGAAGACACGCATGCCGAGCTTCTTCTCCAGTGCGGCGATGTTGCGGCTGAGCGTCGGCTGGCTGATCCGCAGCGCCAAGGCGGCGCGGCCGAAGTGGCGGTGCCGGGAAAGGACGACGGCGTGCTGCAGCAACTTCAAGTCGATATCCATGCGGATAGCGTATCGTGCGAGCCGTTGTTGTGCATCGAATATTGCCTAATGAGTGCAAACGTCCGCGAGGGCGTTACCGCCCCATCTGCCCGTCGGACCGGAGCCACCATGAGATCAGTGATCGCTGCGGCGCTGCTCGTCGGCATGACCGCCACGTTCGCGTACGCCCAGAATGCGCCAATCGAATTCCGTATGGCCGCCGCCGACGCCAACCTGGCGGGCTGCCGCAGCCTCGACGCCCAGCTTTCCCGCGTCCACTCTGTCACGCTCCAGGGCGACAAGGCCTCGCTCAAGCTGGCGGGCGGCATCAACGAGACGCTGAAGCAGACGAGCCCGGGAATCTACACGACCGTCTTCATGCTCTCGGGCGTGCGCCTCGACGTCGTTGCCGACGCCTCGAAGTCGCCCAGGACGCTGGTTGTCCTCGAGAAGAACCGCGGCTGCCGCTGGGACGCCACCACCAAGTAGACGCTCGCTCCACGAAAAGCGGGCGAGGTCCCCTGGCGCCGGCGGAGAGCAAAGACGTGCACCCCCGAGATCATCGGCCCGATGGCGCACATGCTGGTCGAGGGCAACGGCGAGCCCGGCGCATTCCAGCAGTTCGGCGAGCTCTCGACGCTGTCCGTTCCGGAACATCCGCTGGCCGAGAGCGCCTGCGACTCTACGGGAATGGCCCTGGCTGCTGTACCGCCACCTGCCGTTCTGGCTGGCCAAGTTATGCTGGCGGCGCTGGTTCCCGTCTTCAGGTGCGCGCCCTAGCTCCATCTGTGGCTGCTGCGTCGGCATGTCCTCGGCCTCTACCGCGAATTTTGCGCCGCCGAGCATGGGCTGGGCAGCAGGTTGCCGCCGTCCGAACCCGCGACCTGCCGTACCGACCTCGATCGCAGCGACCGCGCGCCGAAGGTCCTGCCGATATGCCAGTTCGGTCTCTTCCTCTCGCTGCGGGACCTTTATCGACCTCGTGCTCGCGCACCTTCAATCCATGATCTCCGGGGGAACCACTTGAACCTGCACCGTCTTGCGTACGCCGCGACGCTTTCCATCATGCTGGCGGCCGGCGCCTGCTCGTTTCCCGAGCGTGGCGCCGCCGTGCCTGCCGCCTACACGGCCGAGGCGCTGCCGCTCGGCATCGCCAATGTGCGCTTCTACGCCGACGGCGACGCCAGTCCGATGGTGCAGGAAGGCCAGCGCTCGTTCGAGCGCGAGCAGGCCGCGCTGAAGGCCGCCGGCACGTCGACGACGCGCCTGCCGCCCGCCAGCTATCTCGCGATGTCCGGCGGTGGCGACAATGGCGCGTTCGGCGCGGGCCTGATGAAGGGCTGGACCGAGAGCGGCACCCGGCCCGAGTTCAAGATGGTGACGGGCGTCAGCACCGGTGCGCTTATCGCGCCCTTCGCCTTCCTCGGCCCCGACTACGACGCGACCCTGCACGAAGTCTACACGACCATGACGCCGGAAAAGGTCTATCGCCTGCGCGGTCTGATGGCGGCGCTCTATGACGACGCCATGGCCGACACGGGCCCACTCGCCGAGGTGATCGCAAGCTACGCCGACCAGAGGATGTTCGATGCCATCGCGCGCGAATATGAGAAGGGACGGCTGCTGCTGATCGGCACCACCGACCTCGACGCCCAGCGGCCGGTGATCTGGAACATCGGCGCGCTGGCCGCCAGCCGCCATCCGCAGGCGCTCGACCTGTTCCGCAAGATCCTGCGCGCGTCCGCGGCGATCCCAGGCGCGTTCCAGCCGGTCATGATGGATGTCGAGATCAACGGCAAGAAGTACCAGGAGATGCATGTCGACGGCGGCGCCGTCGCCCAGCTCTTCCTCTATCCGCCCGCCATCGACCTCAAGGCCGACAGCGTGAAGCGCGAGCGCCGCGCCTACATCGTGCGCAACGGCCCGCTGTCGCCGAATCATTCCGCGAGCGATCGCCGGACCGTCTCGATCGCCGGCCGC
>JABMNB010000543.1 GCA_013205335.1 Rhodospirillales bacterium | reverse complement strand
CCGCCCCTCGAGTACCTCGGGGTAAACTCCACGGCGCGTCTCGAAGGATGGGCAACAGACGTGGTGCTCGTTCCCACCCTTCGAGACGCGGTTCTGCGGACCGCTCCTCAGGGTGAGGCATTGTTGTCCGACATGCTTTCCGCCCC
This sequence comes from Rhodospirillales bacterium, assembly GCA_013205335.1. Lineage (GTDB taxonomy): Bacteria > Pseudomonadota > Alphaproteobacteria > Reyranellales > Reyranellaceae > Reyranella. The sequence goes on along the minus strand of JABMNB010000543.1, from coordinate 15,067 downwards.
GTCGCCAAACCGTCTACGATGCGGGTGGGAGAAAATGAATGTTCTCAGTGTCCGGGTGCTTCTCTGAAACCTATGTCGAGGCGCGCGCCAAGTTCTGTAGCGCCGCCGCGGAGTCCGGTGGCGCCCTTCGTTCCTGGCTGAACCCGAAGGCACACGGCCCCAACGGGGAGATGCTCTATCTCGACACGGCGCGCTTCGGCGCGGCCGACGCCGAGAACATGCTGGTGCTGATCGCCGGCACGCACGGCGTCGAGGGCCACTGCGGGTCGGGCGCCGTGATTTCCTGGCTGCGCTCGGGCGGTCCCTCGAAGCTGCCGCCCGGTACCGGTGCGCTGCTGATACATGCGATCAACCCCTATGGCTTCGCGTGGACGCGCCGCGTCACCGAAGACAATGTCGACCTCAACCGCAACTTCGTCGACCACGACAAGGGCTACCCCAGGAACGACGGATACCTCGCCATTGCAGAAGCCGTTCTGCCGAAAGACTGGAACGAAGCGAGCGCGGCCGAAACCGATCGCGTGTTTGCCGCCTATGCCCAGGAACACGGCGCTTTCGGCCTGCAGAGCGCGATCAGCGGCGGCCAGTACACGCATCCCGACGGGATATTCTTTGGCGGCAATTCGCCGGGCTGGAGCAACCGCACGGTCCGCGCCATCGCCCGCACGGAGCTGTCACAGGCCAGGCGCGTCGCGATCATCGACTTTCATACCGGGCTGGGCCCGTTCGGCCACGGCGAGTTGATCTGCGCGGTGTCGCCCGCCGCCAGGTCGTTCGCTCGCGCCAAGGCCTGGTACGGCGATGAGATGACCTCGCCCGAAAGCGGCACCTCGACATCGGCGGTGGTGGTCGGCGTCATGACCGACGCCTTCCCGCAGGAACTGCCCGACGCCGAGGTCACACCGGTCGCACTGGAATACGGCACCTATGCGGTGCCCGAGGTGCTGAACGCCGTGCGCGCCGACAACTGGCTGCACCATCGTGGCGAACTTCGCTCGGCACAGGCCCGGGCCCTGAAGGCCGACATGAAGGAGCGCTTCTTCCCGGCCGGCGACAAATGGCGGGAAATGGTGTGGGCGCGCGCCGATCAGACGATCGGCTGGGCCCTCAACGGGATGACCGGGGGATGAGCCTGGCCGTGCCGAGCGAGGATACCGCCCGGCTGCGTCTGCAGAAGGTGTTGCAGCAGACTCCGCTGTTCGCCGACCTCGATTCAGAAGCCCTGAAGGTCGTCGAGCGCGAGCTCACGCTGCTGGTGCTTCCCGGTGGCGCGCCGCTGTTCCGAGCGGGCGAGCCCGCCGACGCCGTGTATGTCGTCACCAGCGGCTGCCTCGGTGTCTTCCGCCACGAGGCCGAAAGCGACGCCCGCGAGCCGATGCTGATTGCCGAAGTACCGCCGGGCAACCTGGTCGGCGAGATGTCGCTGCTGTCGCAGGGCAAACGCACGCGAAGCGTTGCGGCGCTGCGTGACAGCGAGGTCTGGAGACTGGCGCAGACCAGCTTCAATGCGCTCACCTCACATCATCCCGAGGTGCTGCCGGCCCTGATGCGCAGCGTGGTGGCACGCAACGCCGTCGACGCCGGCAAGCGCCGCCGCCAGCCGCGCACCTTCGCCATCCTGCCGAGCGGTCCCGACGTTCCCTCGGCCCGCTTCGCCGTGATGCTGGCCGATGCGCTCGGCCGCATCGGCAATCAGATTCAGATGCTGGGGCCTGATTCAGTCGACGAGGAACCGGAGTGGTTCGCTCGGTGCGAGATGGAATCGTCATTCGTCCTCTATCGTGCCGACCCGACGCTGACGCCCTGGACCGAACTCTGCCTTCGCCAGGCCGACTGCCTCGTCACCATCCGCAGCGCCGACAAAGACTTTCCGACCAGGCTGCCGTTCGAGGTCGAGACGGCGCAGAGCGGCGCGGTGTTCCATCGCCGCCGCGAACTCGTGCTGCTGCACGAGGGTCACGATCCCAAGGCAGGCTCGACCGCGGCCCTGCTGGCAGGTGGCCTCTACGGCAACCACCATCATGTCCGGATGGACATCCATTCCGACATGGACCGGCTGGCCCGCCTGCTCACCGGACATGCCGTCGGCGTCGTCATGGCCGGCGGCGGCGCACGCGCCTTCACGCATATCGGCGTCATCAAGGCGCTGCGTGAAAGCGGCATTCCGATCGACCTCGTGGGCGGCACCAGCATGGGCGCCATCGTGGCGGCGGGCGTTGCCTCGCGCTGGAGCAACGAGGAACTCGACACGCGCTTTCGCCGGGCCTTCGTCGACAACAATCCGCTGAGCGACTACACGCTGCCGCTGATTTCGCTGTTCGCCGGCCGGCGCGTGACGCGCCTCCTGCGCGCCGCGTTCGGCGAGAAGGACATCGAGGACCTGATCCTCCCCTTCTATTGCATGACCGCCAATCTCACGACGTCGAATGCCGACATGCACACGGTCGGTCGGCTGTGGCGCTGGCTGCGCGCGTCCGTGGCAATTCCGGGCGTGATGCCGCCCTTCAACGAGGCCGGCGAAGTCCATGTCGATGGCGGCGTCATCGACAACTTTCCCGTCCGCGCCATGCGCCGCCTGGGCCGCGGGCTTACGATCGGCGTCGACATCGATACCGGCGGCGCATTGGCCGCGGGTGCCGGGGTCATGGAACCCTGGTCGGCCTGGCAGTTCTTCCGCCGCCTCGTCTGGAAGCGCAACGAGACGCTGCCCATCCCGTCGATCGTGCGCATCCTGCTGCGCTCCGCCCTCGTCGCCAGCACGGCGCGAGCGGCGCAGGATCGCGCCGCCGCGGAACTGCTGATCGTGCCGCCGATGACCCATATAGACCTGCTCGACTGGACGAGCTTCGACGCGGCGATCGAGCTGGGCTACCGCACGACGATGGAAGGGCTGGAGAAGGCCCGCACGCTACCGATCGGGGCACGTCTCTTCGTGTCGTGACGGCCTTGCCTGACAGCAGGTGGTAGTCCGCTTTTATTTTACCAATAAGTTAATAATGAAGAACGGCCATGCCCCCTGACAATGATCGTCTCACCGCCACCTTCTCGGCCCTCGCCGATCCGACGCGCCGTGCCATACTGGCGCGCCTGACCCTGGGCGAAACCGCGGTCGGGAAACTGGCCGAGCCTTTCGACATGTCGCTGCCGGCGATCTCCAAGCATCTCAAGGTGCTGGAGCGCGCCGGGCTCATCGCCCGTGGCCACGATGCCCAGCGCCGCCCCTGCCGCCTGGCCGCCGAACCTCTGCACGAAGTCTCCGACTGGGTGGCCACCTACCGCCGCTTCTGGGAGCAGCGCCTCGATGGGCTGGAAGCGTACCTGCGGGAGACCCAGGCGACCCCGCCTGCCCGCACGAGGAAGAAGCGGACCAATGCCCGCAAGAGCAGATGAATCAACCTTCCCGGCGCGCCATGAATTCCAGACCGAGGTCGGCACATATCGCGAAATCCGCGAGCCGGAGCGCCTCGTCTTCATCCGCGCCTGGGTTCGCGCCACCGGGACTTCGACCCCGACAACCCTCGTCACGGTGACGTTCGCCGGGCATGATGCCGGTACGAAAGTCGCCTTCACCCAGTCCGACTTCCATTCGGCCGAATTCTCCCGGTCGCATGCGGAGGGCTGGAGTCAGGCGCTGGATCAACTCACCCAGTATGTCCCGCGCCTTTAGGGGCGGAGAAAGAGGACGGGAGAAAGGATCATGGCGGAAGATTCGGCGGCGCGGCATCGCACGCCCCTGCAGGACCTCAACCACCACTTCGTGCGATCTGTCGGCGAAGCCGACGTCGGGTGGTTCGACCGGCATTTGTCGGATGATTTTCACAATACCAATCCGGACGGCACGCTGATCGAGCGCGCAGCATTCCTGGCCCAGGTCGGCCGCGGCGCGGCGGTGAAGGACATTCGCGAGCACGACGTGAAGATCCGCGTGCTGGGCGGCTTCGCGATCATCCATGCCCGGACCAGCTACACCAAGCCCGACGGCAGCACGGGCGGCGGCTGGTACACCGACGACTGGCAGCTGCGGCCGGAGGGCTGGCGCTGCGTTTCGGCCCACGTCAGCCGCTCCTGAACGCGCCGCCGTCATGTCGCTGAACACGGCCGCGGACACGTCGCCGGCCGCCTGGCGCGTCGTCCTGGCCTGCTTCGTGACGGCGGTGTTCGCCTGGGGCTTCGGCTTCTATGCCCATGGCATCTACCTCGTCGAATTGCAGCGCGCGCACGGCTGGTCGACGGGCTTCATCTCGTCAGTCGTCACGGCGCACTATCTGGTGGGCGCCTTGCTGCTGCCCCGCATCGCCGAAGCGATCGGCCGCTTCGGTCCGCGCACGGTGTTCCTGACCGGCCTGTCGATGACCACCGTGTCCCTGATGCTGCTGCCGTCCGTCACGGAACCGTGGCAGTTGGTCGTGCTATACATCGTCATGGCGCCCGGCTGGAACGCCACCAGCGTGGCGCCGATCGCCGCCACGGTCGGGCAATGGTTCGACCGCAAGCGCGGCCTCGCCCTCAATCTGGCGCTGAGCGGCGCCACGGTCGCGGGACTCGTGGTCACGCCCGTCCTGCTGGCAGCCATCCCGAACCTGGGCTTCGCCACCGCCGAGCGGCTGCTGCTCGCGATCGGCATCGTGCTGGCTGCGGGCGCTGTCGCGCTGTTCGTTCGCAGGGGACCTCTGTCGCCCAAGCCGACGACGGTGCGGCTCAATCGGCTGGCGCCCCTGCGGGAGTGGCATTTCTGGAGCATCGCCGCGCCCTTCGCCCTGGTGCTGACGTCCCAGGTGGGCTTTCTCACCCATCTCGTGCCGCTGGTGACGTCCCGTTCGGCCGGCAGCGGAGCGGCGATCGACCCTGCCCTTGCCGTCGGCATCAACGCCGTGACGGCGCTGATCGGCCGGATCGTGCTGGGCCTGGTCATCGACCGGTTCGAGCCGCGCCGCGCTTCGGCGATCTGCTTCCTCGTCCAGGCCGGCGCCATCGCGGTGCTGGAGTATGTCGAGACGCCGCTCGCCGTTTACGGCGCCTGCGCCGCCTATGGCCTCGCCGTGGGCAACATCATCACCCTGTCGCCGTTGATCGTGCAGCGCGAATTCACGCCCGACCGTTTTCCCGCGATCGTCGCCCTCTCCACGGCGGTGATGCAAACCCTCTACGCCTTCGGTCCCGGCCTGCTCGGGGTGCTGCGCGATGCGTCGGGCGGTTACGGCGTGCCGCTGGCCGTCTGCATGGGGCTCAACCTCACCGCGGCGGCAATGATCCTGATGCGATCGCGGCGACTGGCTTAGGCCAGGAACTTCAGCCCGTTCACCACCTTGTCGACGGCCTTGCGCGGCTCGTGCACGCCGATGCCGACGAAGTCCAGCTCATCGACCGGCGCCGCGGCTACGCCGCAGGCTTCGCCGACCAGAGCCATCTCACGCGACATTTCTCCGCTCGTTCCGGCGTCACGCCGGGTCGATGGGTGGCCCTGTCACGGCGGACCTAAGACGTCCGATTTAAAGCGGATAGCGGCCGTCGGCATCGAGTCCATCGGCCGACAGCCAGCTGCGGCGCAGGCCCGCCAGTGCGCTCGTCAACATCGGCCTGACGACCGGCACCTGACAGGCGCGACTCAGGGCGAGATCGCGCGGGATGGCGAGCCACTCGTGGTCCGACTGGAAGAACGGTGTCAGCAGGTGACTGGCGTTCCGATAGAAGCGGCTGGGTGGGCCTCGCCGGCGCACAAACAGGTCCATCGCCTGGGACAGATCGTTGGCCTCAGCCAGGCTGCGGCCCAGCGCATGGGCGTCCAGCAGGCCGAGATTGGCGCCCTGCCCCAGCTGCGGGCTGGTGCCGTGCGCGGAATCCCCCAAGAACAGAACCGGACCCTCGTTCCAGCGAGGCAATGTCACGTGGCGGTAGGTCGCGCGCGCAAAATCGCCTGCATTCACCGCGCGCTCGATGATCGATGCCGCATCCGGCCATATCGACAGTGCCTCGCGACGCACAGCCTCGAGATCGATCGGCCGGTCGGACGCAAGAGCCGGCGTGGGGAGGCTCCAGAACATCGTGAGCCAGTCGGGTGCGACCGGAAGAAGGCCCATCATCGTCGTCGTCCCGACAAAGCGCTGCCGCAGGAGCCTCACCGCCCCAAAGGCCTGGGTGTCGGGCACGGTCGTCCATATGCAGCCCCAGGGATAGAGCGGCGCCCGGGCACCCGGCATCACCCGTTCCCGCAGCGCCGAATGTGCGCCGTCAGCGACCACCAGAAGGTCGAACGGACCGTGCCGGCCTCCCTTGCGGTCGACGGCGACCGCGCGCGCGCCGTCACGCTCGACCTCGACGATATCGACGCCGGTGACCAGGCGGGCGCCCGATCCCAGCATGCAGCGATGCAGCAGATCGAACAGCGCCGAACGGCGGATGCCGAGGCCAAAGGCCGCCGGATGCAGGTCGCCATAGGCCAGGTCGAGAATCCGGATTCCCCACTGGTTCTCGCCCCACAGACCCTCGATCCGGGCCCCGGCTGCCAGGGCGTCCTGCTCGAGGCCCAGCGTCCGCAGGACGGAAAGGCCGGTGGGCTGCAGCAGCAGGCCGGCGCCTACGTGATGGGGCTGCTCGAAGCGCTCCAGCACGGTGACGTGAAGTCCGGCATCGGCGAGAAAGCTTGCGGCGGCCTGACCGGCAATGCCGCAGCCCACGATACCAATCTCAAGAGACCTCAACGCCATCCACCATCCTAACCCTGGAACTCCATACAACGAAAAAGGGTGGCCCGCAGGCCACCCTTCGAACCGTCTGCCAGCCGACAGCTATCAGAGGCCGCCGTTCACGACCAGGCACTGCCCGCTGACATAGTCGCTGTCCGGGCTGCAGAAAAGATAAACCGAACCTGCCGCTTCCTCGGGCAGGCCGCCGCGACCCAGCGGAATCATCTGATTCATGGCCGCGATCCGCCCGCCCTGGACGCCGACCTTGACCTTGCGGCCCTGAACCTCGATCTCGCCGGCATCGCCCTGGGAGAGCGGCTGGGTGAGGCGCGTCTGGATGTAACCGAAGGCCACGGCGTTGACCGTGACGTCGTAGCGGCCGAACTCCTTGGCCAGCGTCTTGGTGAGGCCGACGATGCCGGCTTTGCCCGCCGAATAGTTCGACTGGCCGGCATTGCCGTTGACGCCCGAGGTCGAGGAGATGTTCACGACCTTGCGAACGACCCGCTTGCCTTCCGCCCGCTCCTTCTCGACAGCCTGCCGGAAGTGCTGCTGGAAGGCGCGCAGGACGCGAAACGGCGCCGTCAGGTGGACGTCGAGAATGGCGTACCACTGCTCGTCGGTCATCTTCTGGATGACGGAGTCCCATGTATAGCCGGCGTTGTTCACAATGACGTGGCAGTCGCCGAACGCATCGACCGCCGTCTTTACGATGCGGTCGCCGAAGTCGGGCTTGGCGACGTCGCCGTTGCAGGCCACCGCCTTGCCGCCCGCCTTAATGATCTCGGCCACGGTCTCCTGGGCCGGCGCGTCGTCGATATCGTTGATCACCACGCTGGCGCCGTCGCGTACCAGGCGCAGCGCGATCTCCTTGCCGATGCCGCGTCCCGAACCAGTGACGATCGCCACCTTGCCGTCCATCTGACCCATGTCGTTCTCCTTCTAATCCGCCTCACCCTGAGGAGCCGCGCGCAGCGGGGCGTCTCGAAGGGTGGGAACCAGTCGTTATGTTGCCCACCCTTCGAGACGCGCCTGTGGCGCTCCTCAGGGTAAGGTGATGGTGTTCAGTTCAGCGCGACCGTAGCGGTGCCCTGAAGCGTGTCCTGGCCGCTCTGATTGGTGCACCTGATCTCGAGATCGACCAGCGTCTCGCCGTCCTTCTCACGCTTGCCCGTCACCTTGCCCGAAACCGTGATGACGTCGCCCACCCAGGTGATCGAGGTGAAGCGGGTACCAAGGCCGCGGACCTGCTTTTGCGACACCCACGAGGTAACGAGGCGTCCGAGGAAGGCCATCGACAGCATGCCGTGGGCGAACACGTCCTTGAATCCGAACTTCTTGGCGAAGTCGAGATCGACGTGGATCGGATTGTGGTCGCCGGAGCCGCCGCAGTAGAGGGCGAGCTGGTGGCGGCTGATCGGCGGCAGCACCAGCGGCTTCAGCGCGTCGCCGACCTTCACGTCGGCAAATTTCGGAGCGGTTGCGGTTGCCATCATAGCCTCCTTACTTCTTCGCCGCGTCGGGATTGCGGACAACGGTGACGCCCCTGCCCTTGGCCAGCAGCTTGCCCGTCTGGTCCTTCATCTCCATCTCCTGGACGACGAACCACAGTGCGCCGCCCTTCTTGTCGTAGATGTCGACCACCTTCTCCTGGCAGGTGACGACGTCGCCCACCACGACCGGCGCGAAATACTCGAAGTGCTGCTCGCCATGGAGGATCAGGCCGATGTCGACGTTGAGCAGGCGCAGAAGCCCGCCTTTGTTGGGGTCGTCGGCCTGAAGGGCGCGCAGGAAGGTGAGCGGTGCGGTGATGCCGCGATAGCCTGCCGCCTTGGCCGCAGCCTCGTCGCTGTAGATCGGGTCTTCCTCGCCGATGGCCTTGCAGAACAGCTTGATCTTGCCGGCCTCGACGGTGGCGGTGAACGGCGTGAACTCATGGCCGATGAGCTTCTTGTCGAGCTCCATGATGGTTTCCTCCTCCAACACTAAAACGAACGCCCTCGCCTTGCACGGAGAGGGCGCCAAGCGCTTGCTGTCATCCCGAGCGTAGCGAGGGACCTTTACCTTGAGCGAAAGGTCCCCCGCCGGCGCCTCGGGATGACAATGCAGGCGTTACTCGTAGCGGCCGACGATGGCCACGCTCGAGATGTTCTCGCGCGGCGCGCCGCCCAGATTGTGGGTCATGCCGATGCGCGGATCCTTGAGCTGACGCGGGCCGGCCTTGCCCTGGAGCTGCAGGTACATCTCGTAGAGCATGCGCAGGCCCGAGGCGCCGATCGGATGGCCGAAGCACTTGAGGCCGCCGTCGATCTGGCAGGGGATCTTGCCGTCGGCGTCGTAGAAGCCGTCGAGCACGTCCTTCCAGCCCTTGCCGGTCTCGGAGATGTGCAGATCCTCCATGGTCACCAGTTCGGTGACCGAGAAGCAGTCATGAACCTCGAACATCGACACTTCGTCGCGCGGGCTCTTGATGCCGGCTTCCTCATACGCCCGCTTGGAAGCGATGCGCGTCGTGTGGAAGTAGCTGCCGTCCCACGAATTGTGGCCCGACTCCGAGCCGTTCGAAACCGAGAGCTGCAGCGCCTTGACGCTGACGATGTCCTTCTTGCCGAGCGCCTTGGCGATTTCGGGAGTCGTCACGATGGCCGCGGCCGCGCCGTCCGACACGCCGCAGCAGTCGAACAGACCGAGCGGAGAGGCGATCATCGGGGCGTTGAGGATGGTCTCCATCTCGACGGCCTTCTGCAGATGGGCCTTCGGGTTCTTGGCCCCGTTCTGGTGGCTCTTCCAGGAAACGTGGCCGATCGCCTTCTTGAGGTCCTCGCCCGAAACGCCATGCGCGGTCATGTAGGCCGTGGCGAGCTGGGCGAAGTTGCCGGGTGCGGTGCCGCTTGCGTTCCACAGAACCTGCAGCGGGCCGCCACGGCCGCCCGGAAGGCCGCCGTAGCCGGTGTCCTTCAGCTTCTCGACGCCCAGCGCCAGTGCGAAGTCGGCCGCGCCCGAAGCGACGGCGTAGCAGGCGCCGCGGAAGGCCTCGGTGCCGGACGCGCACATGTTCTCGACATGCGTCACGGGGATGTTGGGCAGGCGCAGCGTCGTCGACAGCGGGATGCCGGACTTGCCGACATGGACTTCGTCGATGGCGGTCGAGAACCACGCCGCCTGGAGCTGATTCTGGTCGATGCCCGCGTCCTTCAGGCATTCCTTGTAGGCTTCGAGCATCAGCTCCTCGGCGCCGCTGTCCCAGCGTTCGCCGAACTTCGAGCAGCCCATACCGAGAATTGCGACCTTGTCCTTGATGCCCCGAGCCATGGCAGGCCTCCTGTAGTGGGGTTGGAACTCTAAGACTCTTCGAAATCTTACCCCTCTCCCCCGCCAGGGGAAGAGGTTGGGTGAGGGGGTTACACGAACCTTCAAAGCCCCCCTCACCTAGCCTCTCCCCCTGGCGGGGGAGAGGAATATGAAGGTCAGACGGGCGCTGCCTTCCAGAAGTAACGCTTGAAGCCGCCGCGCATCTGATCGTTGTCGCGGATGCGGAAGGTCATGCGCATCTTGGCGCCGACCTTGACCTGATCCTTGTCGCTGTCGGTGAAGTCGGCCATGAACCGGCCGCCCTCGGTAAAGGTGATCATGCCGTAGTAACCCGGCGGATCCGGGGAATAGACCAGCGAGTCGGCGGTGAACGACATCACCGAGCATTCGAGGCCGGCCATCGCGTACGGGTCCTGGCTGTCCATCGCGTGGCAGTTCGGATTGACGCAGACCTGGCTGCGCGGGAACTGCACGGTGCCGCACACCTTGCACTTGCCGCCGACCAGCCCGTAGATCATGTCGCGCTTGCGCCACAGGACCGACAGCGCGGTCTTCTTGTCGAACTCGGCGCGCATACCCTTGTCGATCGGCAGCATCTCGTTGAAGGCGAGGAACTTCATGTAGTTCTTCTCTTCCTTCCGGCGCGCCATCCAGCCCGACAGGCCCTTGCGTGCGGGAAGCTTGTCCTTCTCGGCCGTGACCTCGAACACCAGGATGTCGACGCCCTGGCCGAACGCGACGACCATGATCTTGTCGCCGGCCTTGGCGCTCTCCAGCGCGTCGACCAGCATGACCAGCGCATGGGCAGCACCCGTATCGCCCAGCGTCGCGCCGAGCAGGTCGCGCACGGCGCCCTCGCCGATGCCCACCATCTTGGCCATCTGCTTGGGCACCGCCGGCATCAGGCTCGGCATGATGAATTGTGTGATGTCCGTGCCCGTCAGCTTGCAGGCGGCAAGGGCCGCCTTGATCGCCGGCGGCACGATCTTCGAGTAGCCCTCGTCGCGGATCCAGCGCTCTTCCCAGCCGTAGTCGAAGTCCGACTCGTCGCCGCGGAAGTGATCGACGAAGTCCATCGACACTGAATGATGGCCGACCAGCTTGGCGATCACATTCTCGGTGCCACACAACAGCGCCGCGGCGCCGTCGCCGTAGTTCAGTTCGTTCGAAGAGGCGACGCGGGCCATCCGCTTGTCGGCGGCGGCGACCAGGGTCGGCGCACCTTCCCTGGAGGCGTTGAGACCGGCGATGAGCGCCGAGGTGCCGGCCTTCAGCGAGCCGCCGATGTCGGTCGCCGACAGATTCTGCTCGACGTTCAGCGCCGTGCCGATCACGCCGGCATTCTGGCGGTCCTTGAACGGATGTGTGGTCGAGGCGAAGTAGATGTTGCGGACGTCCTCGGCCTTGTGGCTGGTCAGGCAGTCGCGCGACGCCTCGACCGCCATGGTGATCGAGTCCTCGTCCCAGTTGGCCATCGAGCGCTCGCCCTTGGCGAGGCCGCGCAGGCCCGCGGCAAACCACTTGTTGGCGTCGTAGACGGCCTGACGGTTGAGACGAAGGCGCGGCACATAGGCGCCATAGGCCACGATTCCGACCATCGTACTTCTTCCTCCACCTGGTCCGAGCGAAGTCGGCATGAACGAGCGTTTATGGCTTCGCTCTTAGCGCGGTCGCCCGCAGGGGGCGAGCCGCTTTTGACGACGGCTGCCTCGACTGCGAAATTACCTTCCGGCCTGCAGAACAGTTGCCGCCGGCATCTCCCGCACGAGATTGCGATAGCCCGCGCCCTCGGGGATATGCAGGAACTTCTTGCCGTCCTTTTCCTCGACCCAGGGCTGCACGGTGACGATCTTGCGCGCTGACGCCGCGGCGATCGCACCCGCGACGGTCTTGCCTTCCGCGAGCAACTCGAGATTCTTCGTCGTGGCATGTACCAGCGTCCGCTTGCCGGTCTTGGCCTCGTCGATCGCCTCCTGAGGCCCGATCCAGACCGAGTCCGTCGACTCCGATCCATCGTGCAGCGCGACCTGGTCCTCGGGCGCCTCGGCCAGGAAGAACCAGGTGTCGAAACGCTTCGGCACGAAGGTCGGCGTGATCCAATGCGCGTAGGGTGTCATGAGCTCGGTCGCGATCTCAAGGTCCTCGGCCTCCACCATGTCGACGATGCTCGCCTCGTCCTTGGCCAGCTTGGCACGCCAGCGTGCCTCGATCGCCTTGAGGTCCGCCGCGGCGATCAGCGCCCGCTGGCCGCGCTTGCGGGCGAGCAGGACACCGCACTCCTCGAAGGCCTCGCGCACGCCGGCGACACGAAACTTGAGTTCCGCGTCGTCGATCTTGTCGGCACCGCCGCAACGCGCCCGCAGCGCCTTGTCGCCATCGGCTTCCTCCAGCTTGCCGCCGGGAAAGACCAGCGCGCCGGAGAATGAATCGATCTGGTGATGGCGCACGACCATGAACACCTCGAGTGCCGATCCGGCGTCGCCCGGCTTGGACGGACGCAGCAGCAGAACGGTGGTGGCGGGACGCGGCGCGGCCGCCTCTTTCTTGGGTTCGGTCATCTCTTCCTGCATTCCTGTGACATCGAAGTGTCCCATACTACCAGCGACAGTGCCATTGGGCCGGTGTATCCTGACATTGTCCATTCCGCTCTGAAGGAGCAATGCCATGACCATGTCAGCCAACAGTCCACTTCCTCCCAATCTGGCGGAAGGCCTTAAGGTTCTGCGCGCCAAGTGGGGATGGATCGTGGCGCTGGGCGTCGTGTTCCTGCTCGCCGGCTTCATCGCGCTGGGCAGTGCCGTCGCCGCGACCGCGTCGGCGGTCATGATCGTCGGCATCATGATGATCATGGGCGGCGTGGCGGAAATCGTCGCGGCCTTCAGCGTCAAGGGCTGGGGCAAGTTCATCGTCTGGATGCTGCTCGGCGCGCTCTATGTCGGCGCCGGCGTCATCGCCATCGGCAATCCCTTCGCGGCGGCGACCATCCTCACCCTCATGCTGGGCGCGGCCCTCGTGGCCGGCGGCGTGCTGCGCATCTTCCTAGCGTTCAGCATGAAGTCGGCCGGCAAGCCTTGGGGCTGGGTGGTCGTCTCCGGCCTCGTCACCCTGCTGCTGGGCGCCATGATCATCGCCAAGTGGCCGGACTCCAGCTTCTTCGTATTGGGCATCTTCCTCGGCATCGACCTGATCTTCATCGGATCGGGCTGGGTCACGATGGGTCTGGCGCTGAAGAACCGCCCGCTCGCCTAGAGCAGGGTGACGTTAGTCCAATAAAAAGCTCCGTCGTCTCGACCGGAGCCTCGCGAAGCGAGGCGGAGCGGAGAGACGACGGAATCTCTTCGGTAGACGCTACTTCCGGGTCGGATCCTCGGCGACCTGCACCAGCAGCTTGCCGAAGTTCCGGCCTTTCAGAAGGCCGATGAAGGCCTCGGGCGCGTTCTCGATGCCTTTCACGACGTCTTCCCGGTACTTGATCTTGCCGGCCTTCACCGCGGCCGGAACTTCCTTCCAGAAGTCGGCCATCTGGCCGAAGTGATCGGAGACGATGAAACCGGTCACGGTGGCGCGCTTGATCAGCAACAGGCGCCAGTCGGGACCGGGACTCATCTGCATGTCGTTGTAGTGCGAGATCAGCCCGCACAACGGCACGCGCGCGAAGTCGTTGAGCTGGGGCACGACGGCGGCCTGCACCGCCCCGCCGACATTCTCGAAATAGATATCGATGCCCTTGGGCGCTGCGGCCCGCAGCTCCTTGAACAGGTTGCCGCCGGCCGCGCGATAGTCGACGCAGGCGTCGAAGCCCAGCTCGTTCACGACGTAGTCGCACTTCTCCTTGCCGCCGGCGATGCCGACCGCGCGGCAGCCCTTGAGCTTGGCGAGTTGTCCGACCACCGAGCCCACGGCGCCGGACGCCGCCGACACGACGACGGTCTCGCCAGCCTTGGGCTTGCCGATCTCCATCAGGCCCCACCAGGCCGTCATGCCGGGCATGCCCAGCACCGAGAGGGCCGTCGAGAGCGGCGCGGCGTCGGGATCGAGCTTCATCGACATGTCGCCGGTCGAGACGGCGTAGCTCTGCCAGCCGGCATACTCGACGACGTAGTCGCCTTCCTTGAAGCGCGGGTTCCTCGACTTCACCACCTGGCCGACCGTGCCGCCGACCATCGCATCGCCGAGATTGACGTTCGAGGCGTAGCCCTTGGCCTCCGCCATGCGGCCGCGCATGTAGGGGTCGAGCGACAGCCAGATCGTTCGCGAGAGATATTCGCCGTCCTTCGGCTCCGGGATCGCCTGGTCGACGATGTCGAAATCGGCCGGCGTCGGTTCGCCCTGCGGGCGCGACTTCAGCAAAACGCGACGATTGGTGGCCATGGCATCCTCCGTTGGTTTGCGGCACGCTATCATGCCGATGAAACCCCGCGAAACGCTGCGCCTCGTCCTCGCCCTGCTCCTTCTGCTATGGAGTGGCGCCGTGACAGCCCAGACCCTCACCGCCGACGAGCGCGCCCTGATCGAGGCGACGCAGCGCAACGACATCGCGACCGCGCGCCGCCTGATCGCCGCCGGCACCAGCGTCAACGCCCAGGACGAGAAGCGCGACAGCGCCTTCCTGCTGGCCGGCGCCGAGGGACGGCTTGAAATCCTGAAGCTCACCCTGCAGGCCGGCGCCGACCTCAAGAGCACCAATCGCTACGGCGGGACGGCGCTGATCCCGGCCTGCCATCACGGCCATGTCGAGACTGTGCGCGAACTGCTCAAGACCACGATCGACGTGAACCATGTGAACCGGCTCGGCTGGACCGCCCTGCTCGAGGTGGTGATCCTGGGCGACGGCAGCCCGACCTATGTCGAGATCACGCGCCTGCTGCTCGCGCATGGCGCCAACATCAATCTTCCCGACAACCAGGGCGTCTCGCCGCTCGGTCATGCACGACGGCGCGGCCAGCACGAGATCGCCTCGATCCTGGAGGCCGCCGGCGCGCGCTGAATGACCAAGCCCCGTACCTATGTCTGTCTTCCCGGCGCCTGGATGGGCGCCTGGACCTGGAAGTTCGTGCTGCAGCGCCTGGCGG
>JABMNB010000542.1 GCA_013205335.1 Rhodospirillales bacterium | reverse complement strand
CGGGCTATCTGTTCCGCGCCTATCACGCCCTGCCGCCGATGAACCGGCCCGACGGGACGCCGATCAATGCCGTGTTCGGCTTCTGCCGCATGCTGGTGGCCGACCTGCTGGACAATCCCGAGATCGACCATATCGCGATGATCCTCGACGCCGGCAGCGTGACCTTCCGCAACCAGATCTACGACAAGTACAAGGCCAACCGGCCCGATCCGCCGGAAGACCTGATCCCGCAATTCCCGCTGATCCGCGAGGCCGCCCGCGCGTTCAACGTCACGGTGTGCGAGCTCGCGGGCTATGAGGCCGACGACCTGATCGCGACCTACGCCCGCATGGCCGTCGAGGCCGGCGGCACCTGCACCATCGTGTCCTCCGACAAGGACCTGATGCAGCTCGTGCGGCCGGGCGTCGAGCTGATGGACCCGATCAAGAAGATCAAGCTCGGGCCCGAGGCGGTGTTCGAGAAGTTCGGCGTGACGCCGGACAAGGTCGTGGACGTGCAGGCGCTGGCCGGCGATTCGACCGACAATGTGCCGGGGGCCCCCGGCATCGGTATCAAGACCGCGGCCCAGCTGATCAACGAGTACGGCACTCTCGAAGCGCTGCTGGAGCGCACCAGGGAGATCAAGCAGCCGAAGCGGCGCGAATCGCTGGAGAACAATGCCGAGCTGATCCGCATCTCCAAGCAGCTCGTGACCTTGCGCGACGACGTGCCGACACCGGCCGAGCCCGAGGCCTTCGACAAGCGCAAGCCCGATCCCAACGTGCTACTGCCGTGGCTGGAACAACAGGGCTTCAGGACCCTACTGCAGCGATTCACCAGCGAGCTGGGCGAGGCCAATGCGCCAGTGATACCGGCCTCCGCGTCCGCGCCGGTGAAGAAGGCCGAACCCACGCCGGCCCCCGCAGCTTCTTCCTCGAAGAAGCCCAATCGGGACTTCACCGCGGCCGACTACGAGATGATCCAGGACGAGAAGCTGCTCGACGAATGGATCGCCGAGGCGACCCGGGCGGGCACGGTGGCGTTCGACTGCGAGACCGATGGACTCGATTCCAACAATGCCGGCCTGGTCGGCGTGTCGCTGGCCCTGCTGGAGGGACCGTGGGGCGACGTCAACTCGACGCGCCGGCGCGCCGCCTACCTGCCGCTGATGCATCGCGTCCCCGGCGCAGCCGCGCAGGGCGCGCTCGATCTTTTGGGCGACGGCGGCGACAAGGATGCGGGCAAGCTGCTGGAGGGGCAGATCCCCATCAAGACCGCGATCGAAAAGCTGAAGCCGCTCCTGGAAGACCCGGCGGTGCTGAAGGTCGGCCAGAACATCAAGTACGACATGGCAGTGTTCCGTCGGCACGGCGTCGAGATCGGCCCGGTCGACGACACGATGCTGATCTCGTTCGTCCTCGACGCCGGCAAGAACAACCACGGCATGGACGAGCTGGCCGAGCTGCATCTCGGCCAGAAGACCATCAAATTCTCCGACGTGGCCGGCAGCGGCGCCAAGCAGGTGACCTTCGACAAGGTGCCGCTCGACAAGGCGCGCGACTATGCCGCCGAGGACGCCGACGTCACCATGCAGCTCTGGGCGCGCCTCAAGCCGCGCCTCGTGCCTGAGCGGGTCACCTCGATGTACGAGACGATCGAGCGGCCGCTGATCCCGGTGCTGCTGTCGATGGAAGCCGCCGGCATCAAGGTCGATGCGCTGAAGCTCAAGGGGCTGAGCGCCGACTTCGAGAAGCGGCTGGCCGAACTCGAGGGCGAGATCCACAAGATCGCCGGCCGCGAGTTCAACGTCGGCTCGCCCAAGCAGCTGGGCGAAATCCTGTTCGACGAACAGAAGCTGCCCGGCGGCAAGCGCAACAAGAACGGCTCCTGGGCGACCGACGCCTCGGTGCTGGACGACCTCGCGGCGCAGGGCCATCCGCTGCCGGTGAAGATCCTTGAGCACCGCCAGCTCGCCAAGCTCAAAGGTACCTACACCGACGCGCTGGTGCGCCAGGTCGATGCCAAGACCGGCCGTGTCCACACCTCGTATCACATGACCGGCGCCGCCACGGGTCGGCTCGCCTCGACCGATCCCAACCTGCAGAACATTCCGGTGCGCAGCGAGGAGGGCCGCAAGATCCGCCAGGCCTTCATCGCCGAGACGGGCCACAAGCTGCTCAGCGCCGACTATTCGCAGATCGAGCTGCGCCTGCTGGCGCACGTGGCCGACATTCCGTCCCTGAAGGAGGCCTTCGCGCGCGGCGATGACATCCACGCCATCACCGCCTCCGACATGTTCGGCGTGCCGGTGAAGGGCATGGACCCGCTGGTGCGGCGGCGCGCCAAGGCGATCAACTTCGGCATCATCTACGGCATCTCGGCCTTCGGCCTCGCCAACCAGCTCGGCATCGGCCAGCAGGAGGCCAAGGAGTACATCGCCAAATACTTCCAGCGTTACCCCGGCATCCGCGACTACATGGAGCGGACCAAGGACTTCGCGCGCAAGCACGGCTATGTGCTGACGCCGTTCGGCCGCAAGATCCACCTGCGCTTCATCCACGACAAGAGCCAGGGCATGCGCGCCTTCGCCGAACGCGCCGCCATCAACGCCCCGCTGCAGGGCGGCGGCGCCGACATCATCAAGCGCGCCATGATCCGCCTCCCGGGCGCTCTTACCGCGGCCAAGCTCAACGCCAGGATGCTCCTGCAGGTCCACGACGAACTGCTGTTCGAGGTGCCCGAAAGGGAACTCGACAAGACGAAGGACGTGACACGCAAGATCATGGAAAGCGCCGCCTCGCTGACCGTGCCGCTGGTCGTCGACACCGGCGTCGGCGACAACTGGGCGGCGGCGCACTGACACGAATCGAGTCATTGAGAGGAAAATCATGAAAATCTGGGGCCGTGCCAATTCGATCAACGTGATGAAGGTGCTGTGGTGCGCCGACGAATGCGGGCTCAAGTACGGGCGCGAGGATGTCGGCGGGGCGTTCGGCGGCAACGACCAGAAATGGTACCTCGACATGAACCCGAACGGCGTCGTGCCGACCATCGACGAGGGCGGGCGCATCGTCTGGGAGAGCAATTCGGCGGTGCGCTATCTCGCGGCCCGGCATGCCGCCGGCAGCCTGTGGCCCACCGATCCCGGCCTGCGCAGCGAGGCCGACCGCTGGATGGACTGGCAACTCAGCACCATCGCCGAGCCGATGCGCATCGCCTTCTGGGGCCTGATCCGCACGCCGCCGGAGAAGCGCGACATGGCGGCGATCGGCAAGGCCGCCGCGGAGGCCGGCAGGCTGTTCGGCCGGCTCGACGGCTGGCTCGCGGGCAAGCGCTACGTCGCGGGCGACCGTTTCACGATGGGCGACATCCCGGTCGGCTGCTTCGTCCATCGCTGGTATGCGCTGGAAATCGAACGCCCGGACCTGAAGAACGTCCGGGCGTGGTACGAGCGGCTCATGACGCGCCCGGCCTATGCCAAGCACGTCATGGTGAAGCTGACCTGAGCAGCACGCTTCCCGCGTCGTTCCAGCTCGGAAACTTCCGCGTCGCGAGCGCACGCGCTATCCTGTCTCTGGCGGCCGCCAGAGCCTCTGCGTCGGAGATCCAGGCGACCATCGCCCTCGTCAACCCTTCGGAACTCGAGGGATCGAAATAGGTTGCGAGATCGAGGCCGGCCTCGCACGTCGCTCCGGCATTCGAGGCGATGCAGGGTACCCCGAGGGCAAGGCTCTCCTGCACCGCAAGCCCCCAGCCTTCACCGTGACTCGGCATGACCGTGAAAAGTGCGTTCCTGTAGAGGACCCCAAGATCGCCGTCGGAGAGATTCTCGAGCCAGACCAGGGTGCCGTTGCGGGACCCCGATGCCAGCCGGGTCCGTACCTCGGCCGCTTTCCAGCCGTAGCCACCGACGATCACCAGACGCGGCATGACATCGCCAAATCGTGCGCGAAGCCCATCGGCCGCATCGAGCAGCGCCGTGACATTCTTGCGTGGCTCGATCGTGCCGACCGACAGCATGAACGGCTTGTCGATCAGTCCATGACGCCCAAGGACCAGGCGGTCGGAGAGACGATCACGGCCGGCGTCGCGCAAGGGATCGAAGCTGTCCCAGCCCATGGGCAAGACAGCGATCGGCTGTTCCGGGACTGACCGATCGGCGAGATAGCGTTGCACCTGTTGCTTGACGAATTGCGAGCTGGTCAGCCAGCAATCCACGCTCGGGGCGATCCCGTGAAGCTGCTCGGCAAAAACGCGCACGGCGCCGGCGGGCGTCCATTCCGGCCGCTCGATGAGATAAAGATCGTGGATCATCTGGACAATCCGCACGCCCGTTCGCGCCTTCAAGCCAGCGACCGTCGCGACGTACTTCTTCTGCCACCAGAGATCGCCGGGATTGAACAACGCGTCTTGCGCGCCGGGCGGCGCAACGATATCGAGCGCAGGCAACGACCGCCCCGCGGCTCCTTCCGTCCAGGCCTCGATGAGACCTTCCATCCGGGTCAGCCCGGCCGCCAGATACGGCAAATGGAAATGTCGACCTTCGGACATTATTTCCGGCAGCGTCGCCAATCTCAATCCCTGCGCCAGGATGCGTCGCAGGCGCGATATTGCCGAGGAGCGCCCGCTACTGAGGTTGGTAATCAGTTCGGGTTCGATCCGATAGAATCGATCGCTCCCGAGTATGCGCACCACGAACTCGACCGCGGACGATTGGCGGACGACATCCGAGGTCGCTACCTTTTCGATGACCCTCTGCACGCCGCCGGGATGCCGGAAGTAGGCATACCAATGGACCAGCCCCGTCAGGTCGTAGAGCAACCGCGCACTCACAGGTCGCGTCCGTTACCGTCGAGGCTCGCCTGCTTCAGCAACACCTGTCCCGCATCGTTCCAGGTTGGGAAATGCTCCGAGCCAAGGGCCTCGGCAATTCTCACCCGCTCTCGCTGAAGGGCGGCGCCATCGGTGATCCAATGGGCCATCGCAGACTTCAAACTCGCCGGATCCAATGGATCGAAATGAACCGCGAGGCCACGACCGGACTCACGCAGCGCTCCGCCGGTCGAGGCGATACAGGGCACGCCATGGGCGATGCTCTCCTGCACCGGCAGTCCCCATCCCTCGGAATAACTGGGCGATACAGTGAAGAGCGCGGCGCGATAGATGGCGGACAGATCGGCGTCGCGAACCCTGGTCAGCCACCTGGCGTGCGGGTTACGCCGCAGGCGCGCCGCAAGACCCTTCGCGCTCCACCCGTAACCGCCCACGACCACCAACTTTGGAACACGCTCACCGAGGTCCCGGCGCAAGTCATCCATGACATCGAGCAGCGTCGCCAGATTCTTGCGCGGCTCGACGGTTCCGACGAACAGGATAAATGGATGACCGACGATGCCGTAGCTCCGGAGCGCCGCCGCAGCGCCGGGGCGATCTTCCCCCCTTGAAACCGCGAAACTATCCCAGCCCATGGGAAGTACCTCGACAGGTCGCGGAGGCAGCGAGTGGCTCTCCATATAAGTCCTGAGTTGTTCCTCCACGAAGGTCGAATTGGTCAGCCAACGATCGACGCCGGGTGCAGCCCTGCCAAAGGTGGACGGAAAAGTGCGCGCGAAGGTTGGTGAGAACCAGTCAGGCCGTTCAATAAAGAAAAGATCGTGGATCATTTGCACGACCTTCACCCCCGTGCGGGCTTTCAGCCGAAGCACGAACGGGGCGTAGTGATTCTGCCACCACAAATCCCCTGGGTTGAAAAACATGTCCTGCGGCCCGGGCTCCCGCACGATTTCCAGCGACGGCAAGGCGGTCGGCAATCGCCTGCTGAACCAGGCCTCGACCAACGGCGCCAGATGGGCCAGGCCGAGCAGGAAGTAGGGAACATGGATAATGGTCATGTCCGACAGCGGCCCCCTTGGGCGTGCCTGCCGCATGGTCATCGTGAAGAGGGCGCGCAGGCGGGCTATCGCCGCCCGGCGCTGCAGCGGATCCTGGAGATCACGCAATGTGCCACCATCGACCCTGTATAATTTGTCGCCGCCAAGCGCCCGCGCCACGAACTCCACCTGCTTGTTCTGCTGAACAGCCGTCGAGGAACACAGCTTTTCAGTCACCCTTTGCGTGCCAGAGGGATTCGAGAAAAAGGCGTACCAGTGAAGCAGCCCCGTGACGTCGAACAACAGTCTACGGGTCACGTCCGGACTTTCGACCATCGGTCAATGCGCTGTCGGTCAACATAAATGCGTGGTCCAGCACTCGCAAGGTCACTATCATTTCAAGGCATTTGCCCCAACATGAAAACATTCCGCCACATCATTATCACTGGCGCTTCGAGTGGCATCGGGGAGGCCCTGGCCATTGACTATGCTGCTCCTGGCGTCGTGCTTGGCCTGACGGGCCGTGACGCCAAGCGCCTGTATGCGGTTGCGGATGCCTGCCGGACCAAGGGAGCGACAGTGCTCGCCGATACTGTCGACACCACCGATCGATCCGCAATGGCGCGCTGGTTGAAGGCGTTCGACGACGCCCATCCAGTCGACCTGCTGGTTGCCAATGCCGGGATATCGCTCGACCAGAACAACTTGGGAATCGAACCCTTCGATTCGGCTCACAGGACCATCGCGGTCAATATCACGGGTGTCCTGAACACTGTCGAGCCGCTGATTGATCGCCTCATGGCGCGGCGCCAAGGACAAGTCGGCGTGATTTCGTCCCTTGCGGCTTTCTTCGGCCGCCCGCGCTCCGCTTCGTATAACGCGAGCAAGGCGGCGATACGCGTCTGGGGGGAGAGCCTTCGCTTCCCGCTCGCAAAAGCCAATGTCGGGCTAAGCGTCGTCTGCCCGGGCTATGTCACGAGCCGCATGACCGATGCGATCGCCGATCCCAGACCGAAATCGATGAGTAGCGGGCGAGCCTCGCAGATCATCCGGCACGGTCTCGCCCGCAACAGACCGCGTATCGCCTTCCCCTTTGGCCTCGCCATCGGCGTCTGGTTTACGGCGCTGCTCCCCGTCTGGCTGAGTGCGCGGATATTGAAGGAGTAGGGCCGCATGCCGTCCGCTGCGGAGAACAGGCCAAAGACGCGTACGATCGTAGTTTGCCATATCGACAGCCTGTGTTGCCTCCCGGCATTGAACGCAGTGTTCGCGGAATTCGGGAACGACATAGGTCTCGTCCTGTCCTCGCGGCGGTTCGGCTCCAGTCACGGCACCTTCTGGGAGCAGACGACCGCTGGCTTCCGGCGCTTTGGCATCCCGCTCAACCTCTGGTTAGGCTTCGACCTGATATCGGTGCCGATCGTCGCCTATTTCGCGCGCTGGCTTTCGCTGGTCACGCGCCGAACTCCGGCACTGGCGACATTGCCCGAGCTGGCGCGGCGCTATAATGCGCGGTTCGTCGAAACACCCGACGTCAATTCCGCCGAGACGCTTGCCGCCGTACAGGCTTGCGCTCCCGATTTCATCGTCGTCATGAATTTCGACCAGATCCTGCAGCCACCTCTGATCGGTCTGCCGAAGGTGGCTGCGTTGAATGTTCATCCGTCCCTGCTTCCCAACCTGCGCGGCCCCTGCCCCGTGCTGTGGGCGCAAGCGAGGCAGGAGCACATTTCAGGCGCCACGGTTCACGCGATTGAAGATCGCACAATCGACGCCGGCCGCGTCATTGCCCAGGTCGAAGTGCCGATCGATGGCGCAGCCTCGGTCGGCGAACTGACGACGCAATTCTTCTTGGCCGGTGCGCGCGCCCTGCCGACTGCACTGGCGCGTCTCGCGGCCGACAGGACAGCGGGACGACCGCAGCAGCTCTCGGACGGCCAGTATCTGGGATATCCGACGGCGCTCCAGATGAAAGACTTCCGACGCGCAGGGCTTCGCCTCTGCCGCCTACGTCACGCCGCCCACCTGGTCTTGGCAGCTCTCGGCGTGACCCGCTGGAAGTCGTAGCTAGAAGTAACTAACGGCGCTTGGGAAGCTTGGTCAGCTCGGCCAGGACGGCACGGTCGACCACCGTGAACAGATAGGCGTCCGGCGAGAGCGTGCAGCCGCCGCGCACCAGGTGGGCGAGATGGGCTCCAAGATCGCCGTCGGGGATCACCACGCCGCGCGTGCGCGCCGAATGCTCAGCGAGGAACACCGCCAGCGCCTTACGCGCCTCGGGGTTCATCGCGTGCGCTTCCCTGCACGTGATGTAGGCCGCCTGGTCGAAGTTGAGCGCCGGCATCTGCGCCTGAGCCGATGCCGAGACGGCGACGAGGGCGCCAAAGGCAACGATCGGCGCGATGGCAAATCTGAAGGTCATGGGGAAGCTCCCTCTCAACGGCTGTTGCCGATGGCGGTGCCGCCGAGATAGCCGACCGCGCCGCCGATCAGACCGGCGCCGACCACCGCGCCGAAGCTGCCGCCCGCCACCAGGCCGATGCCGGTACCCGCCGCAGCGCCGACGAGCGCGCCGGTCTGGCCGTCTGACAGGTTCTGAGTGCAACCACCCAGGACGCCTGCTGCCACGAGCAACATCAGGATCTTCGTCTTCATCACATCTCTCCCCTTCACTACGACGCCTGCGTTACGGAGGCGTCATATCCGCCTTCACCCAACCCTTATCAGGATTGAAGGTGGTAATCATGCCGGCGCGCTGTGCCGTCTCGGGCCCGAGGTCCTGCTGATAGACCTCGCCCCTGTAGTCGACGATGAAGGTCATCACCCCGGTCACGCCATAGCGCACCGGCCAGGCGATGGCGCCGAAGCCACCCATCATGCGGCCGTTCACGATATAGTCGCGGGCCCCGCCCGGCGCCGCCGCTCCCTGAGCATAGAGCAGGCGGAAGTAGTAGCCGTAATGGCCGTCCGGCGAGTTGCCGTCGACCTGGGCACGGGCGACCGCCGGCCCGAGCGGGCTCTGCGTCTCGCCGGGCTTGGCCTCCCAGTAGAGGCCGTCCTTGCGGCCGGGCGCGCTGAGCAGGCGCCTTGCGTAGCCCGACGAGCCGGTCTTCATCGGATCCATCGCCGCGTAGTCGCGCTGGGCGTCGACGATGGCCAGCATCGTCTGCACGACGGCGGCCTCGTCATGGCCGATCTGGCGCAGGCGCATCTCGCGCCAGCCGGCAACCGGATCGAAGCGCCATTCCGCGCCGTCCTTCACGATCGGGATCGGCAGCGACCAGCCGGCCTTGCCGGCCATGACGGTCGCCTTGTCACCCGCGACCTTGACCTCGTGGCTTTCATCCCAGGCGGCCAGATAGGCCGCGCGCCGCGCCTGAAGCTGCTCGGACGTGGTCGGCACGAACTCGCGCCACTCCGGGCCGAGCAGCGTGCCCAGTGCCTTGGGGTCGCCCTTGCGGACCGCGTCGGTGAACGCGGCGGCCGCCGCCTCGGCCGTCGGGAAGCCCTGAACCCTGGCCGCCTGCTGGGCGATCGCGCCGCCGGCCAGGCCCACTGCAAGGCCCCCCGCAATGCCGACGAACACGACAAGGGCAAGGAGGCCGCGCCGGAACATCGTGCCGCTCATCGCCGTCCTCCCTCGAACCTGCCGCCGCCACCGCCGCCGCCCCAACTCCGGTTGCCCCAGGACTGGCTGCCGCGGTCGAAGTCGCGGCTTGCGCCGCCGCCGCCGCGGTTGATGTCGCCGAACGCACCGCGTTCGCCGCCGGCGCGATTCTCGAAGCTGCGATTTTCCGCCGGCCGGGCCTCGGCAGCAGGACGGTTCTCGGCGCCGCGATTTTGCACGCCCTGCGTGCCGCGCCCGTCGAGCTGGCCGCGGAACTGCTCGCGCTGCTGGGCCGCGTCGGGGCGATGCTGGCCGAACGCCTGCCGCTCGGCCGGCGTGCGGTACGGCACGCCGGCGCGATGCGCCGGATCGTGTTTCCACTGGCCGTTGCGGTAGCGGTCGCCGTTGAAGTTGTTGGCGCTGATGCTGGTCGCCCTGTTGACGTTCACCGTCGTGTAGCTGTTGCCCCAGCCGCCGCCGCCATAGCCCCAGTGCCAGCCGCCGAACATCGCAGCACTAGCGGCGACGCCCAGGCCGAACATCATGCCGGTCATCAGCGCCGCGCCGTAGTTTGGCGGCGGCGGATAATAGGGCGGCGGATATGCGGAATAGGGCCACGGACCATAGGCCCAGGCCGGATTGTAGTAGGGAACGTAGAGAAGTTCGGGATTGGCCGGCTCAATGACGATCGCGTTGGCGCCGCCGCTCGACTGCGTCGTCACCCGCTGCTGCGGAGTCGACTTCAGATTGCCCGCCGCCTCCGCCTTGGCGCGCAGCCGCTGGACCGCGGTCGCGACGTCCTTCTGCTGGCCGATCATCGCGTCGCCCAGCTTCTGGGTCCAGTCGAGCTGGTTGCTCATCATCTGCAGGGTCTGCGGAAACGCGGTGAGCGACTTCACGCTGACGTCCCAGCTCTTGTCCTTCACCGCCGCGACGGCCGCGTCACCCTTGAGGTTGGGATTGGCCTGCGACCAGCGCGCCGCCTCGACGATCTCCAGCGGATAGGTCGCGCCCATCAGCACCTGCGACAGGAGCGCGTCGGGATAGAGGGCGACGGGGGCCAGCATCTGGTCGAGCTGTTCGGTCGTGAACGGCTTGTTGGAGTCCTGCGCGCGCGAGGCATGGAATGGAGCAAGGGCGAGCACGGCCGTCGACAAGGCAAGAAGTCTGCGTCGTTCCATGTGCTGCTCGTTCCTGAAATATGCCAACGAAGAAGACGGCGGCACATTACCGGCGAAGACCATATCCCGTCCAGCGCAGCGCCCGTCACATCAGGCGACCACTACAAGAGGCGATACACCTGCTCGGGCTCGTCCCTGCCCTTCACGTGCCGCAATTCCGGCTTTGGCAACGCTCCCAGGACTTCAGGGTGCTTCATCGCCGAGATCGTGTCGCCGCTCACCAGGACGATCACCTCGTCGTCCTCCCTCATGAATTCCTTGCCGAGCTGCTCGAAACGCTGCGCCACGTTTACCGTGTCGCCGACCACTGTATAGTTGACGCGCCCCGGCGCGCCGATGTTGCCCACGACCACCGGGCCCGAATGCAGGCCGATCCGCAGGCGCACCGGCGTCAGCCCCGCTGCGGCACGCTGCAGATTGTCCTCGCGCACGACGCGGCCCATCTCCAGGGCGGCATGGACAGCATGGTCGGCATGGTCTTCCATCTTCGAGAGGCCACCCCACACGGCCATCACACAGTCGCCGATGTACTTGTCGATCACGCCATGGTCGTTCTCGATGCAGGCGCCCAGCAGCGCGAAGTGATGGTTGAGCATGTCGGCGGTTTCCTGCTCGGGCAGGTCCTCGGCCTGCGGCGTGAAGCCCACGATATCGGTGAACATCACGGTGACGACCCGGCGGCGCGAGGCCACGGCGTCCTCGCCCAGCTCCATCAGCCGGAAGACGAGACGGTGCGGCACGTAGGCACCGAACCATTTCAGCGCGCCGCGCGCCTTGTCGAGGCTCTGGCCGGCATCGTCGATTTCACGCAGCCGCGACCTGCGGTGAAACGGCTGGTCGAACTTGAGCTGCTCCATCGACTCGGCCGCCGACGTGAGCGTGCCGATCGAGCGCGCCATGCTGAGCCCCATCAACAGCGCCAGCAGCGCGGCGACGGCCAGCGTGATGCCGCCGACGATCGCGCCATTGAACAACCGGTCGAGGTCGCCGGTCGCGTCCTCGATCGGGAAATACTGACCGACCAGCCAGGGCTCGGGCCCGAATTGATAGAGTTCGCGGTAGACGAACACCCAGCGCCGGCCGCCTTCCTCGACGACATGGCCGAGCGAGCCCAGCGCCCGGTCGATCTGTGGAGAGCGCACGGGCGTGTCCCAGATCTTGGCAAGCACCGGGTCGTCGACCTCCTTGATCGTGGGCAAGGGCCGCTTCTCGGAGAGGCCGAGCCCACGCGGATCGATCAGGCGGCGGGCCGCCAGCACCTGGTCGCGATCGACGAGGATGAAGTAGCGCCCCTCTCCGCCGCGGACCGGATCGCCGATGAGATAGGAGAGATCGCCGACGGCCACCGTGGCGATCAAGCCGCCGATGAAGGCGTTGTCGATGCGCCGCACCGGCGTGCGCACGTTGACCACCGGCTGCTTGACCGCCTCGCTCCAGAACAGCGCCCCCCAGAAGGTGTGCTGCGACGTCTGGAGCTGGCGGAAGCGCTCCATCCCCTGTGGCTGGTCGACGAGCGAGATCGTTTCGCGCTCGATCCTGCCATCGGGCTCGCGCATGGCACGATGCAGCTTGAGATCGAGCGTGGCGAAGCCGATCGCCGACACCGCGGGCACCTGCCGCATCATGACGGCCAGCAGCTCGCGCACGGCGACCGGCGATTCGATGTCGATGCGACCGCCGGCGGCAAGGGCTGCGATCAGCTCGAGCTGCTCGCTCACCGGATCGAGTCGGTTGCGGACCAGCGCCACCTGGGCATCGACCACGCGGGCGGCACGGTCGACGAGCAGCCGTTCCGCGGTGCCGGTCGCGCCGGCCAGCACGACGATGTAGGCGACGCCGGAAATCAGCGATAGCGAGACGAAGGCAAGCGCCAGCGCTGCGACCAGGGGCAGCCGCCACGGGCGGCGCACGGCCGCTGCAGCGAGGGGCGTCTCGGAAATCGGGCTCACGCGGCTGCCATCATACGATGGCCGCCGCGTGGAAGCGATGTCTCGTCAGGTCAGGCGGCGGCGCGGATGGCCGACTTGTTGACCTTGTCGTCAACGTGACCTTCGAACTGCTGGAAGTTCTTCTCGAAGCGCTGGGCGACGTCGCGCGCGGCGCTGTCATAGGCCTTCTTGTCCTTCCAGGTGTTCTTCGGATTGAGCACGTCGCCCGGCACGTCGGGGCAGGCGCTCGGCACCTGCATGCCGAAGTTGGGATCGGTCGATGAGCCGACGGTGGCCAGCGTGCCGTCGAGCGCCGCCCGAATCATCGCGCGGGTGTGTCGAATCGACATGCGCTCGCCGACGCCGAAGCCACCGCCCGTCCAGCCCGTGTTGACCAGCCAGCACTTCACGTTCTGGCGGGCCATCTTCTCGCCCAGCATCTTGGCGTAGACGGTCGGATGGCGCGGCATGAACGGCGCACCGAAGCAGGTCGAGAAGGTCGCCTGCGGCTCGGTCACGCCCTTCTCGGTGCCGGCGACGCGCGCCGTGTAGCCCGAGAGGAAGTGATACATCGCCTGCTCCGGCGACAGTCGCGAAATCGGCGGCAGCACCCCGAACGCGTCGGCCGTCAGCATCACGATGTTCTCCGGCGTGCCGGCGATGCCGGTGGCCGAGGTGTTCGGAATGAAGTCGAGCGGATAGCAGGCGCGGGTGTTCTCGGTATAGGCATGGTCATCGAGGTCGAGGCGGCCGGTCGCCGGATCCATCACGACATTCTCGAGCACCGTGCCGAAGCGGCCGGTGGTGGCATAGATCTCGGGCTCGGCCTCGCGGCTCAGCTTGATCACCTTGGCGTAGCAGCCGCCCTCGAAGTTGAAGAGGCTGTCCTCGGCCCAGCCATGCTCGTCGTCGCCGATCAGCGTGCGCGTGGGATCGGCCGACAGAGTGGTCTTTCCGGTCCCCGACAGGCCGAAGAAGACCGCGACGTCGCCCTTCGGGCCGACATTGGCGGAGGCATGCATCGGCAGCACGTTCTTGTCCGGGAGCAGGTAGTTCAGGATCGTGAACACCGACTTCTTGATCTCGCCGGCATACCAGGTGCCGCAGATCGCCACGACCCGCTCGGTGAAGTTCACCAGGATCGCGCAGTCCGATGCCGTACCGTCGAGCTTCGGGTCGGCCTGGAAGCCCGGCAGATTCAGGATGGTGAATTCCGGCTTGAAGCCTTCCAGCTCCTCGGGCTTCGGACGCAGGAACATGTTGCGGGCGAAGAGATTGTGCCACGCAGTCTCGTTGACCACGCGCACGCCGATGCGATGTCCGGGATCGGCGCCGGCCCAGCAGTCGCGCACGAAGAGGTCGCGGCGCTGCGCATAGGCGATCATGCGGTTGTAGAGGGCACGATAGCGGTCGGGCGTGATCGGCTTGTTGGTCTTGCCCCAGTCGATGCGGCCCTTGCTTTCGGAATCCTCGACGATGAACTTGTCGTTGGGCGAGCGGCCGGTATGGATGCCGGTGCGCACCACCAGCGCCCCGCCCTCGGCCACCACGCCTTCGTGGCGACGAACCGCTTCCTGGTAGAGCGCGGGAACCTGTAAATTCCAGTAGACGTTGCTCAGGTTCTTCAACCCGAGCGCTTCCAGTCCAAAATTGGGTACGATGAAGCCCGCCTGATGCACAGCGTTTCTCCTGCTTTCCAGCTAATCCGATTTGGCGAAGGTGTTCTTGTCCTAAGCGCTACTGGCAGGGCCATTGGGTGGCAAGGGCCTGCGACAAACTAGTGCTGCGCATCACGCATATTGCACTTCGCACCCGCGGAATAAATGCCGCGCCGCGGAATCAAAGGCTCTTCGGTCTCACTCAGCACTGCCTCAGCCAGTGGCCCGCGCCTTTTCGACCAAAGCCACCAAGACTTTGCGGGCCTCAGCCGCAGCCTGCAGCGGCGCGTCGAAATCAAGCCGCGCGACCTGCCCTCCAAGCCGGAGGTCGATGCCAGCCGGATCGATGCCGGTCATTTTCCAGCCGTTGCCGGCGAGGCCCATCAATTTCGCGGCATAAAGCTGGAGGGCGTCGGCATGATCCTCGTTCATGTGATTGACGATGCCCGGCTCGGCTTCCGCCAGGCCCGCCGCCTGCGGCGGCGCCAGGTCCACCGCGTCGATCCAGCGGATCTTGCCGAATCCGCCCACCAGGTGGGCGCGCTCCACCGCAATGCGAAAGAAGCCGAAGTCCTTGAATTCCGCATAGAGGGCAGCGTCGGGATGGCGGGCGAGGAAACGCGCCTTCAGCCGGCCATCCGTGGTCTGCTCGGCATGCCCCAGCACGGTCGCCCGTGGCCCGGTCAGCGGCTGGTCGAGGCCGCCTGTCCCGTCGAAAAGCAGCGAGACGCGGCCATCTGCCCGGATCGCCTTCGTGTGTTCGGCAAGGTCGCTCAGCAGCAGGATGGGCGACAGGTCGTGATCGATCGCCACGAGTACCAGGGAGGCATAGGGCCAGCCGGCCGCTTCGCCCGGCAGGGCCGTGGCCAGAGAAGCCCGGTCGAGGCTGCGCAAGAGGCTGCGCACGGTGCGGGGCAAGTCGTCCTGGGTCATTTTCGGATCAAAAAGCCGCAATTATCCAGTGAATATTATGTACCGGGAAGGCGGCGGCGATGTCCCGGACTGTGATAGCATGAGCCGATTGCCGTTGTCCGCTGCAGGAGAAGCCACGCCGTGCGCAAGAACATCGCCCTCGTCGACGACGATCGCAACATCCTCACCTCGGTGTCGATGCTGCTCGAAGCCGAAGGGTTTCAGATCAAGACCTACAATGACGGCGCGTCGGCTTTGGAAGGCCTCAACCAGTCGCCCCCCGATCTCGGCATCTTCGACATCAAGATGCCGCGCATGGACGGCATGGAGCTCCTCAACCGCATTCGCAAGACGCAGCAGTTCCCGGTCATCTTCCTCACCTCGAAGGACGAAGAGATCGACGAGGTGCTGGGCCTGCGCATGGGCGCCGACGACTTCATCCGCAAGCCGTTCTCGCAGCGCCTGCTGCTGGAGCGCATCCGCGCCGTGCTGCGGCGCGCCGATGTCGGCGGCGCCAAGGGCGAAGCTGCCGCCGAGCGCATCGTGCGCGGTGAGCTGGTCCTCGACCCGAGCCGCCACCAGTGCACCTGGAAGGGCAAGGAAGTGCACCTCACCGTGACCGAGTTCCTGCTCCTGAAGTCGCTCGCGGAGCGGCCCGGTCATGTGAAGAATCGTGACCAGCTCATGGACGCAGCCTACGGCGAGACGATCTACGTCGACGACCGCACCATCGACAGCCATATCAAGCGCGTCCGCCGCAAGTTCCGCGAGGTCGATGGCGAGTTCGAGCAGATCGAAACGCTGTATGGCATCGGATATCGATACCGCGACTCCTGAGCCCGGCGAGCGTCCGCTCGGGCGGCAGACTCCAAGCTCCCGGATTGCCGCGGCGTTCGGCCGGCTGATCCCGCTCGCGATGCGCAAGGCGCCGGCGTCGACCAGTGCTGCCGAATCGCCCTCGCTGCTGCGCCGCCGCCGCAGCGTGGGTCGCGGCCACTCGCCTCTGACCCGGCGCATCCTGCTGCTCAACCTGATCCCGGTAGCGCTGCTGACCCTGGGCGCGGTGTATCTCAGCGACTACGAGGAGGAGCTGATCGACACCGAGCTCGCCTCGCTGCTGGTCCAGGGCGAGATGGTGGCGGCCGGCATCGGCGAGGTCGCCGTGGTCGGCGGCGAAACCACGGTCAATCGGATGGATGCCGACGCCGCGCGCCAGCTCCTCACGCGGCTGGTCCGGCCGACCGGCGTGCGCGCGCGCCTGTTCAGCGAGACGGGCGAGCTCCTGGGCGATTCGGCGATGATGAACGAATTGGGACGCATCCACGTCGTGCCGCTGCCCCCGCCCGCGGTGCCCGTCGAGGCCGCAATCGAGGCCAGTATCGGGGAACGCATCAGCGACTGGATCGCCCGCCAGCTCTCCCGGGTCGACCATTTTCCCGAATATGTCGACAAGCCGGTGCCGACACTGCGCGACTTTCCCGAGGCGGCCAGCGCGCTGCGCGGCTTCAACGCGTCGGCCGTGCGTAGCGCCGGCGAAGGGCGGCTGATACTGAGCGCCGCGGTGCCGGTACAGCGCTACAAGCAGGTGCTGGGCGCCCTCCTCCTGACGCGCGACAACCGCGCCATCGCGGCCTCGCTGCGCGAGGTCCGCTACGACATGCTGACCATCGCCGCGGCGGCTCTCGGCATCACCGTGCTGCTGTCGCTCTATCTCGCCGGCACCATCACCCAGCCGATCGTTCGCCTGGCGCGCGCCGCCGACGAGGTCCGGCTGGCGCGCGAGAGCCGGCCGGAGATTCCCGACCTCGGCAAGCGCGGTGACGAGATCGGCGACCTGAACGACGCGTTGCGTTCGATGACCGAGGCGCTGTGGCTGCGCATCAACACCATCGAGAGCTTCGCCGCCGACGTCGCGCACGAGCTCAAGAACCCGCTGACATCGCTGCGCTCGGCCATCGAGATGGCGGGACGGACCGATCTCGACGCTGAACGGCGCGCCAAGCTGATGGCCATCGTCATGGACGACATCAACCGGCTCAACCGGCTGATCTCCGACATTTCCGACGCCTCGCGGCTCGACGCCGAGCTGATGCGCGGCGAGGTGAGGCCGGTCGACCTCGACAAGCTGCTGCGCGACATGGTCCATCACTATGCCGTGACGGCCAGCCAGAAATCCGGCGTCGAGGTCGAGTTCAGGCTCGCCGCCAATCCGCCGTTCGTGGCGCACGGCCACGACGGCCGCTATGGCCAGGTGTTCCGCAACGTCATCGACAACGCCCTGTCCTTCGCGCCGGCGGGCTCGCACATCCTCGTCGAGCTGAGCCGCGAGTCGCGTAACGGCCCCTTCGTCGTCACCATCGACGACGAGGGTCAGGGCATTCCCGAGGACAATCTCGAATCGATCTTCCAGCGCTTCTACTCCGAGCGTCCGACCGAGCATTTCGGCCAGCACTCCGGGCTCGGCCTGTCGATCTGCCGCCAGATCGTCGAGACCTATGGTGGCACGATCACGGCCACCAACCGGCGCGGCCCCGACGGCAAGGTCCGCGGCGCCCGCTTCACCATCCGGCTGCCCGCGGCCAGCGGGCGGAAGTGACGATCGCAAAGTGACAGCTCCAAAGTGACGATCAGGGTCACGACCTTCGTTCATGCGACCTGCATCGCCCTGCAGACCCGCGGCAAAGGCTGGCGTGGCGTTCTGCTGCGGGGGCCGTCGGGCGCCGGCAAGTCCGACCTCGCGCTTCGCCTCATCGAGGCAGGTGCGCGCCTGGTGGCGGACGATCAGACCGCTCTGGTCCGACAAGGCCGGAGCCTCGTCGGCACGCCGCCGGGCACGCTTGCTGGCCTTCTGGAAGTCCGCGGTGTCGGCATCGTGAAGCTCGGCCGCGCCAGGCTCCTCACGCGAGTGACGATCGGCCTGCTGGTCGATCTCGTGCCGCCCGACCGGATCGAACGGCTGCCGGATCCGGCGCGCGAGACTCTGCTGGATGTCGACCTGCCGGTCGTGGCACTGGCACCGTTCGAGGCGTCCGCGCCTGCAAAGTTGCACCTTGCCCTCGCGCAAACCGCGGCCGCATGATCGGGCACGCATAGATGATGCCTGATAGCCCCCCACCTTCCGCTTCCGCCACGACACACGACACCCGTCGTCCGTTCGTCGTGATCACGGGCCTGTCCGGCGCCGGCCGCGCGACGGCCCTGAAAGCGCTCGACGACCTGGGCTATGTCGCCGTCGACAACGTGCCGCTGCCGCTGCTCGACGATCTCATGCGCTCGACCGGCGGCGAAGCGGGCGGAAAGGCCCAGCCACTGGCCCTCGGTATCGACACCCGCACGTTCGGCTTCGATGC
This sequence comes from Rhodospirillales bacterium, assembly GCA_013205335.1. Classification (GTDB taxonomy): domain Bacteria; phylum Pseudomonadota; class Alphaproteobacteria; order Reyranellales; family Reyranellaceae; genus Reyranella. The sequence continues at coordinate 1,828 of JABMNB010000542.1, read as the reverse complement.
CCGGGAACTCGCGACGCGCATCAGGGAATTGCGGGGCAATCCCGGCCTCGCCGCCCGGCTGTTGTTCCTCGAGGCCGACACCGAGACGCTGCAACGGCGCTACACCGAATCGCGCCGCCCGCATCCGCTGGCGCCCGACCGTCCCGTGGTCGACGGCATCAGCGAGGAGCGGCGGCAGATCGGCTGGATGTGCGACGTGGCGGATCTCTCCATCGACACGTCTTCGCTCTCGCCCCACCGCCTGAAGCAGATTCTCGTCGGCCACTTCGGCCTCGGCCGCCGCGTCGGCACCCGCATTTCCGTGATGTCGTTCTCGTTCCGCCGCGGCCTGCCGCGCGAGGCCGACCTGGTGTTCGACGCGCGGTTCCTCAAGAACCCGCATTACGATCCCGTGCTGAAGCCTCTCACCGGCCGCGATCCGGCCGTTGCGGCATTCATCGCGACCGATCCCGACTACCGTCCCTTCGTCAACGGGCTGAAGGGGCTGATCGGGCCGCTGCTGCCCCGTTTCGATGCGGAGGGCAAGAGCCATTTGACCATCGCCATCGGTTGTACCGGCGGAAAACACCGGTCCGTGGCACTCGCAGAGGAGCTTGCAGACTGGTTGCGAATCGCAGGCCGGTCCGTCACTCTCTCCCACCGGGACGTTGGGGCGGCCGGGGAGGCCGGTGGCGCAGGATAGAACTGAAGCATGATTGGTATCGTACTCGTGACCCACGGCAATCTGGCGCAGGAATTCAAAGCCGCTCTGGAACATGTCGTCGGTCCACAGCAATGCATGTCGACCGTCTGCATAGGCGCCGACGACGACATGGAAAAACGCCGCGGCGAAATACTGGAGCGGGTCCGCGCCTGTGAAACGGGCGAGGGCGTCATCGTGTTGACGGACATGTTCGGCGGCACGCCGTCCAATCTCGCGATCTCCATCATGGAGCAGGCGCGTGTCGAGGTGCTGGCCGGCGTCAATCTGCCGATGCTGGTGAAGCTCGCCAGCGTTCGCACGCGGCCGATCGCCGAGGCGGTGCGCATGGCGCAGGAAGCCGGCCGCAAGTACATCACCGTCGCCTCGCGCATCCTGGCCAAGGAAGCTTCGTGAGTGACGCCGCGCCGAATTCGAGCGCGGAAGCCGCCATCGGCGCGCTGAAGCGACGGCTCGCGATCGCCAACAAGCGCGGCTTGCATGCCCGCGCCGCCGCCAAGTTCGTGCGAACAGCCGGTCAGTTCGACGCCGTCGTCCGCGTTTCCTTCAAGGGCCAGGAAGTCTCGGGCCTTTCCATCATGGGCCTCATGATGCTGGCCGCCGGCATCGGCAGCTCGATCGAGGTCGCTTGCTCGGGCAAGCAGGCCGCCGATGCGATGGCTGCCCTTTCGACGCTGGTAGAGGGCAAATTCGGCGAGGATTGACGCGCCACCCCTCGTGCAAAATGGGGCCGCCCATAAAGGCCTCCGCATACCGACATAAATTCTTGCTTATATGTTGATCCCGCGCGTTGAGGCGGTCCCGCACCGCTGTTATGACACGCCCGCTTTTCACATTCGCCGCCGGCACAGCAAGGAGGGCCAAATGGCTCAGGATTACATCGTCAAGGATATCGGGCTCGCCGACTGGGGTCGCAAGGAACTCGACATGGCCGAGACCGAGATGCCGGGCCTGATGTCGATTCGCAAGGAGTACGGCCCGAAGCAGCCGCTGAAGGGCGCGCGGATCGCCGGCTCGCTGCACATGACCATCCAGACGGGCGTGCTGATCGAGACGCTGACGGCCCTGGGCGCCGACGTGCGCTGGGCCTCGTGCAACATCTACTCGACGCAGGATCATGCCGCCGCG
>JABMNB010000541.1 GCA_013205335.1 Rhodospirillales bacterium | reverse complement strand
TTCGGCGAAGGTGTAGTCGGCGGCCGCGAAGCTGAGCGCCAGCAGGTCGTCGAACCGCTCGAAGACCGAGCGCACCGAATAGCCGGCGCGCATGGCGATCTGCGCCGCCGTCGGGATCTCCGGGCTCTCGCGCAGCAGCGCCAGATAGGCCTCGATGATGAGTTGCCTGGTCCGCTCGCTGCGCAGGGTGCGGCCGTCCACACGGCGCGGCTTGGCGCTTGTCGTTGCGCTCTGCACCGTTTGGCGCGTTCGCTCGCTGTCCTGCACCGTCTCCACTGCTCCTCGGCCGTCGCCTGGATCACGCGAGGTTGACCCGAGTGTGCCGCCTTTCGCGTCGTCCTGCCAGCGCGTGCTTCATGCAACTTCGCGACGGGTCAGGCGTTGAGCAGTCATGAGCAAGACTCCCCAGCGCACTCCCAACGACCGCCAGCACCAGGCGGCCCTCCGTGTCTCGACCAAGCAGATCGCCAAGGACGCCGTGCGCGGCGGCCCGAAGTCGGTGAAGAAGGACAAGCGCCCGACCGGACAGGGGCAGAAGGGCTAGGAGAGCCGGGACCGGCATCCGGCCCGCGCCGTGCGCGTCGCGGTCTTCAGTACCAAGCCCTACGACCGGTCTTTCCTGGACGCCGCCAACGCGTCCGCCCGCCATGAGCTTGCCTATCTCGAACCTCGGCTGACGCTAGAGACCGCTGCGCTGGCCCAGGGCACGACGGCGGTCTGCGCCTTCGTGAACGATTCGCTTCCGGCCGCCGTGCTGAAGCCGCTCGCCCAACAGGGCGTCCGTCTCGTGGCGCTGCGCTGCACCGGCTTCAACAATGTCGATCTCGTCGCGGCGAAGAAACTCGGCATCACCGTGGCGCGCGTGCCCGAATACTCACCGCATGCGGTCGCGGAGCATGCCGTCACGCTCGTCCTGGCGCTGAACCGCCGCATCCACCGCGCCTATGCCCGCGTCCGGGAGGGAAACTTCGCACTGGAGGGGCTGCTGGGCTTCGACATGAAGGGCCGGACCGTCGGAGTCGTCGGTACCGGACGGATCGGCGCCACGTTCGCCCGCATCCTGGCGGGCTTCGGCTGCACGATCCTGGCCGTCGATCCGGCGCCCGACGCCGCCTGCCTCGCGGCGGGCGTACGCTATGTCGACCTGCCCGAGCTCCTGTCCGCCTCCGACATCGTCTCGCTCCATTGCCCCCTGACACCCGGGACGCATCATCTGATCGACGCTGCGGCACTCGCCCGCATGCGCCCCGGCGCGATGCTGATCAACACCAGCCGCGGCGCGGTGATCGATACGCCGGCGGTGATCGCGGCCCTGAAGGACGGCCGCCTCGGCCATCTCGGGCTCGACGTCTACGAGGAGGAGGCCGACCTCTTCTTCGAGGACCTGTCCGACAAGGTGATCCAGGACGATGTCTTCGCCCGGCTCCTGTCCTTCCCCAATGTTCTCGTCACCGGGCACCAGGCGTTCTTCACAGCCGACGCCCTGCAGGGCATCGCCGGCACGACGATCGCCAATATCACGGCCTTCGAGCGCGACGGCCGGGCCGTCCACGAGATTTCTGTCGAGAAGCTCGCCTGACGCCACCCCCCTCCGACGTCCGAGGGGCGCGAGGGAGGCGGGGCCTAAGCCCGCCGCCCGCGCACCAGCCCGACGATCAGCAGCAGCACGATTGCGCCCAGCGCTGCGAACAGGATCTGGGAGAGGAGCCCGCCACCCAGGTTGAGGCCGAGACGGGGAAACAGCAGGCCCGCGAACAATGCGCCGGCGATGCCGACGAGAAGGTCCCCCACGAGGCCGAACCCGGTGCCGCGGACGACCTTGCCGGCCAGCCATCCGGCGACGATGCCCACGACGAGAATGACGAGAATGCTTTCGGCCGACATGTTCATGGTGACGCCCCCTGGCCGTTCCGCGGACGCGCAGGAGATCGGCGGAGATGCAACGCGCCACGCGGGCCGGCGTTGCGCGCTGTCGTTCTTTTCGCCACAGTTGCGCCGCTGCATACGTCTATTCCTCAGCCCATCGCGAACGCTATGCTCTGACCCACATCAAGCTCTCGAGGAAGATCAAATATGCGGCTCATCCTTCTGCCCCTGCTCGCCCTGTCCCTGTTGCCCGCCGTCGCCCAGGCTGCCGACCAGGCTGCCGCCGCCGCGTGTTCGGCCCAGCTCTCCAAGGACGGCCAGCTCCTCTACGGCAAGGTGGCGCCCACGATGACGCCGAAGACCGACATCAAGGACGCCCTCACAGGCGTCGCCCGCCCCATGGTGATGGGCGGCTCGATGTCCCGCGACACCGCCCGCACGGCTGCCGAGGCGGCAGGGGAGTGTCTGAAGTTTTTGAAGTGAAGCAGCCCCAGTAGGGCCACTGTCAGTGCGTTCGCGGTGGCGCAGGCGGCCTCTTCTTGAGGGCCAGCACCATCGCACCGGTGAGCACGAGCCCTGCGGCCGCCATCACAACGATCGCGCCGCGGGTGCCGAGCCCGTCCGAAAGCGCGCCGGCCGCGAGCTGGCCGAGCGGGCCGGTGCCGATGCAGACGGTCACGACGCCCATCAGCCGGCTGCGCATCTCGGGCGGCGCTTCGGTCAGCATCAGGGTCGACTGCATGTTGCCGAAGCCCGCCGTGCCGAAGCCGCCGATCACGAGCAGCGCGAAGGCCAGCCAATAGAACGGCGACAGCGCCATCAGGATGAGCGCGACCATGAAGAGTGCGGCGCCGCCGGCAAAGGCGAGGCGGCGGTCCATGCGCACGATGCCGGCCGCGATCAGCGCGCCGCCCATCAGCGCCCCCAGCGGCTCGCCGGCCGCCAGCAGGCCGACCAGCGCCGGCGAGACGTGGAACTCGCCC
>JABMNB010000540.1 GCA_013205335.1 Rhodospirillales bacterium | reverse complement strand
GGTTGGTAGGCCCGGCAGGATTCGAACCTGCGACATAACCGTTATGAGCGGCTCGTTCTAACCGCTGAACTACGGGCCCCCGCAACCGCCTTGGCCGCGCCCCTGACACGCCGGGGCCGGGTCTTATAGCCCGGCTATTCGGCCGGCGGCACGAACATATAGCCGACGCCGCGCACCGTGCGGATCACCGTCGGCTTGTCCGGCGCCGGCTCGATCTTGCGGCGGATGCGGGTAATCCGGAGGTCGATCGCCCGGTCGAACGGGTCGCGGGTACGGTGGCTGGTCGTCTCGAGCAGCCAGTCGCGCGACAGCGGCCGGTTGGGGTTCTCGGCGAAGGTCTTCAGGATGTCGAACTCGCCCGAGGTCAGCGGCACGTCGCCGCTTTCCGCGTCGAGAAGCTGGCGCTTGGACAGGTCGAGCATGTGACCGCCCATTCGCACGCGCTCCAGCCGGGAGGGGGTGGCCTTGTTCACCGACCGGCGCAGGACGCTCTTGCAGCGGGCCAGCAGCTCGCGCGGTTCGTAGGGCTTGGCGACATAGTCGTCGGCACCGCTCTCTAGACCCAGCACCTTGTCGACCGGATCGGTCGCCGCCGTCAGCATGATGATGCCGACGCGGGTGTTGCTCTCGCGCAGCCAGCGGGCCAGCGCGAAGCCGTCGTCGGGACCGGGGAGCTGGACGTCGAGCAGGACGAGGTCGGGCATGGAACGGGAAATCTGGCGGCGCATCTGGGCGCCGTTCTCGACGGTGGTCACCTTGAGTTCGTGCCGGGCGAGATAGGCCTCGGCGGCCTTGCGCTGAAATTCGTCGTCCTCGACCAGCAAAACGGACGGAAGCTGCATGATCAAACCTAATAAATGACTTCTAATTCCCTGAAAATAACACTATTTCTCAATGAATTATATCGCTTTCTTGAGATTTTTGATACGATTGGCCGTCGTGTGCAGGGGAGCCTGAACGCCCAATGGAATTGCAACGCCTGGCCGCAGACGGCCCCCGCTCCCCAAGCCCTGGATCCCGGTTCGTGCATGTCTCTCGTCGCGGCTGATTCACCCGACGTCGCCTCGGTCACAGGGACGGACGATACGCAGGCAGCGGCCCGGCAGGACCGCTTCATCCGGGCCGAGCTGGTGCGGCGGTTGTTCGAAGGATCGGCGCAGTCGCGCTATTTCGCTTTCGTCCTCTGGCCCGTGATCGCAGCCATTTACTGGCGGCAGATCGATCCCATGGAACTGGTCGGGCCGTTCGTAGCCTATCTGGCGGTGACCCTGGGTTTCGATGCGCTGCGCCGCAATTTTGCGCGCGCCCGTCCGACCGATGAGCAGGTCCTGCGCTGGGGGTGGTGGTTCGCGGGCTTCTCATTCCTGGGCGGCGCCTGCTGGGGCTGGGCGGGCTTCCTGCTCGCGTCCAAGGATTTCGAGCTGCAGCGCATGCTGCTGGGTCTCGTGCTGCTGGCCACGGTCACGACGGCGGTGCCGATCCGCTCGGTCCATCCGCCGACCTTCTGTGCCTTCGCCGCCGCCACGGCGGCGCCGCTGCTGCTGGTGCTGATCGCCTCGGGGGGACCGTTCTACCAGCTCGTGGGCATCGCCGGTGCCGCCTATGTCGGCCACCTGATGGCCTATGTGCGCGACCTCCACCGCTGGCAGTACGACAACATCGCGCTCGCCTACGAGAAAGAGGACCTGGCCCGCCGGCTGCAGGTCGCCTATGACGAGGCCCGCCATGCCCGCGACTCCGCGCTTGCGGCGCAGCGTGAGGCGGAGAAGGCCAACCAGGCCAAGTCGACGTTCCTCGCCACCATGAGCCACGAGATCCGGACGCCGATGAACGGCGTGCTGGGCATGATCGACGTTCTGGAGCGCACGGAGCTTTCACACGATCAGCGCGAGCAGCTGGGCACGGTGCGCTATTCGGCGTCGTCCCTGCTGCGGATCATCGACGACATTCTGGACTTCTCCAAGATCGAGGCCGGGCGTCTCGATCTTGAGCGGCTGGAATTCTCGACGGTCGAGCTGATCGAAGGCGTGGCCGAGGCGCTGGCCGCGCAGGCTGCCGAAAAAGGGCTGATCCTGTCGGCCTTCGTGGCGTCCGACGTGCCCGCCCGTGCGATCGGTGATCCGCTGCGACTGCAGCAGATCCTGTTCAACCTGTTGGGAAACGCCATCAAGTTCACGGAGAGGGGGTCCGTCCGCCTTTTCCTCGAACGCGATGGCCCGGAGCAGGACGCGGGACTCGTTCTGCGCATCAGGGCGGTCGATACCGGGATCGGCCTCACGGTCGTGCAACGCGACCGGCTGTTCAATCCCTTCGTCCAGGCCGACAGTTCGACGACCCGCCGCTTCGGCGGCACCGGCCTCGGCCTGTCGATCGTGCGCCGGCTTGCGGAAGCGATGCAGGGAAGCGTCGAGATCCACAGCGCGCCAGGGGTTGGTTCGACGTTCATCGTCACGGTCGGGCTCGAGGCCGCACCGGCGGGGCCGTCCCTCGCCGACCTTCCGCTCGAGAATCTGTCCCTCGTTCTGTCCTTCCCGGACCCGCAGGAAAGCGCCGCCATGGCGCGCTACCTGCGCGACGCGGGAGCCGAAGTCGATGTCGTGGTGTCGAACCTGGCGGCGGTGACGATCGACGGCTCGAAGGACCAGGTCTGCCTGGCCGATCTCAAGCGGCCGTGGCGGCGCGACGTGCTGGTGCGGGCGATCGCCTGCGCCGCCGGTCGGTCGGGCGCCGCGCCGGCCGCCGAGGCGCCGAGCCCCGTCGGTCGGCTGGGCGGCCGCGTGCTGGTGGTCGACGACAATTCGGTCAACCGCAAGATCCTGGCGCGGCAGCTCGAACTTGCAGGCGCTTCGACGGACGTCGCGGCCAGCGGCGAGGAAGCTCTCACGATGTGGCGTACGGGGCGCTACGACCTCGTGCTTGCCGACCTGCAGATGCCCGACATGGACGGGTTCGAGCTGGCGCGGCACATCCGGGCGGGGGAAGCCTCGGCAGGCCAGGCGCACCTGCCGATCCTCGCCGTCACCGCGAGCACCGTCGAAGATCAGGAAGAGCGCAGCCGCGCCGCCGGCATGGATGGCTTCATCACCAAGCCGGTCGGCATCGCGCAGTTGAGGGCCATCCTCGACGTGTGGCTGAAGGATGCAACTGCTGAGCGCGTGAGATGACTGAAGCCTACGACCGCAGCAGGCTCGTCGACCTGTTCGGCGACGACAGGGCTACTCTGGCCGAGGTCGAGCGCGAGTTCCTCGACACCGCGCGCGGCGCCGAACGCGAGATCCGCGCCACCGACGATCTGGAAACGATCGCTCGCGCGGCACACCGGCTGAAGGGCGCATCCGGCATGATCGGCGCCTGGGCCTTGGGCCGGATCGCAGACGCCGTCGAGCGCGCGGCCAGCGCGCGCGATCTGGCGGGCGTGCGGGCCCTCTACGAAACGCTCGCGCAGGAAGTCACGAGGGTCGCCGCCCAGGCGGGCGCTGCTCAGGCACGCGGTCGCAGCATGACCGTCGCGGAGTAGGAGAGCAGGGCGCGGCCGTCCTGTTCCAGCAAGCCCCGCAGAAAGGCAATCGACTTGCCCTGCTTGGGCACTTCGACGCGCGTGACGAGCGGGGCCGAGATGTCCCCGGCAGCCAGGAACTCCGCCGCGAAGGAAACGGTAGCAGGCGCCATGTCGGTCGTCATGGCCGCGGCGCGCGTCACGGCCGTGTCGGCGAAGCTCATCATGTAGCCGCCATGCAGGGCGCCGCCGGAGTTGCACATCCGCGCCAGCGTCGGCTGCACCAGCGAGGCGCCGTCGGTCTCCTTGCGCACGAAGGCGGGGCCGATATGCGTCGAGTAGGCGCTGGCCTTGAAGGGTTCGAAGCCTTCGGGGACCCGCTGCGGCGGCAAGGCAACGCGCGCCGGCGCCCGTTCTTCCTTGCGGGCCATCGCCTTGGCGCGGGCCACATGTCGGCACACCCCCGACCACAGCGCGATGGTGCGGCCTTCCTGGGTGATGGAGCCACGCGCGAAAGCGAGGCGTCCCGTCACCTGCAGCGGCTCGCCGCGTGCTTCCAGCGGCGGCCCGATCCGCGCGCCGTTCAGGAACTCGACGGCGATGCTGACCGTCATGGCGAAGGAGCTGTTGGTGCCGCCGTCGGCGGCGCGACCCGCCACCAGGCAGAGCGCATAGTCGGCGAAGGTGAGGATGCCGCCGCCGTGCACGCCACCCCAGTAATTGCCGTGGCGCGTGAGCGTCGGCAGCACACAGTGCACCGAGCTGGCCTTCCGGGCATCGCCCTGGAGCTCGAAAAAGAACGGTCCGACATGATCCTCGAACGGATCCGGCGGCACGAACACGGTGTAGCGGGACAGGTCGACGCCCCAGGAGGCGAGGTCGGGAATGGTGTCGGGCATTGGCTCTTGTGAAGCGTCGTTGGCGGGTTCTAATAGGATAGAAACACCCAATCACAAAGAGCCACGGAGCGAAACGTCATGGCGGAAGCCACCCACAAGATCGAGGTCCGGCGGGAGCGACGCGATGCCGGCGTGGTGGCCCATCTCGTGTTCGACAACGCGCGGCGTCTCAATGTTCTGAACCCGTCGGCCTTGCACGATCTCACCGCGGCCTTCGACGCGCTGTCGACCGAGGAGGATCTGCGTGTCGTCGTCTTTTCGGGCGCGGGCGGCAGGGCCTTCATCGGCGGCGCCGACATCAACCACATGGCGGGGATGCGCAGCTCCGAGGACGGGCGCGCCTTCATCACCATGGTCCACAAGCTCTGCCAGTCGATCCGCGACTGTCCCGTGCCGGTGATCTGTCGCCTGGAGGGCTACACGCTGGGCGCCGGCCTGGAAGTGGCAGCGGCCTGCGACCTGCGCATCGCTACCGACACGGCGCATTTCGGCATGCCCGAGGTCAAGGTCGGCATTCCCTCCGTCGTCGAGGCGGCGCTGCTGCCGCGTCTGATCGGCTGGGGCCGCACGTCGTGGATGCTCCTCACCGGCGAGAACATCGATGCCCGCAAGGCCGAGGCCTGGGGCATGGTCGAGGAAGTCGTCGAGACTGCGAAGATCGATGCCGCGGTCGAGCGCTGCGTGCACTCGATCGTCGATGCGACGCCGCTCGCCGTGCGGGCGCAGAAGCGCCTGATGCGGCGCTGGGAGCGGCTGCCGCTCGACGAGGCGGTGCAGGCCGGCATCGACGCCTTCGCGCAGTCGGTCAGCGAGGGCGAGCACATCGAGCGCATGGCTGCGTTCGTCAATCGCAAGAAGAAGTAGAGCGACGAGAGGGGCTGCGCGATGAGCAAGACGACAGTCCGCATCGGCTGCCATTCGGGTTTCTGGGGAGATACCGAGACCGCTGCGGTGCAGCTCGTGCGGCACGGCAATGTCGACTATCTGGTGAGCGATTATCTCGCCGAAGTCACCATGTCGATCATGGCGGCCCAGAAGCTGCGCAATCCGCAGGCGGGCTATGCGCTCGACTTCGTGTCGGCCGTGATGGCGCCGCTGGCGCGCGAGATCGCCGAGAAGAAGATCAAGGTCGTGACCAATGCCGGCGGCGTCAATCCGCTGGCCTGCCGGGACGCCGTGCTCAAGGCGTGCGAGGCGGCGGGGGTGACGCTCAGGGTCGCCGTCGTGCTGGGCGACGACATCCTGCCGCGCGCGGACGAGTTTCGCGCTGCCGGCATCCGCGAGATGGATACCGGTGCCGAGCTGCCGGGCAGGATCGCCAGCATGAACGCCTATCTCGGCGGCTTCCCGATCGCCCGCGCGCTCGCCGAGGGCGCCGACGTGGTCATCACCGGCCGCTGCGTCGATTCGGCGGTGACGCTGGGTGCGCTGATCCATGCCTTTTCCTGGACGCCGGAGGAATTCGATCGCTTGGCCGGCGGCACGCTGTGCGGCCACATCATCGAATGCGGCGCGCAGTGCAACGGCGGCAATTTCACCGATTGGCGGCTGGTGCCCGACTACGACAACATGGGCTTCCCGATCGCCGAAGTGTCGGACGACGGCAGCTTCGTGCTCTCCAAGCCCGAAGATACCGGCGGCCTGGTCACGACCGCGACGGTCGCCGAGCAGATGCTCTACGAGATCGGCGATCCGCGCGCCTACATGGTGCCCGACGTGGTGTGCGACTTCACACAGGCGACCTACGAGCAGGTCGGCAGGGACCGCGTGCGCGTGAGCGGCGCGAAGGGACGTCCGCCGACCGACACCTACAAGGTCTCGACCACCTGGCCGGACGGCTACAAGTTCAGCTCGATCTTCATGCTGGGCGGGCGCGAGGCGGTGGCCAAGGGTCGTCACAGCGCGGACTCGATCATCAAGAAGACGCGCCGCATGTTCGCCGACAAGGGCCTCGCCGACTATCGCGACGTCAGCATCGAGGTGATCGGCAGCGAGGCGACCTACGGACCGCACGGCCGCATGGCCGATGCCCGCGAGGTCGTGGTGAAGATCGCCGCCCGGCACGACCAGAAGGAGGCGCTGGCGCTGCTCGGCCGGGAGATCTCGCCCATGTCGACCGGCGGCGTGGTCGGCATGACCGGCAGTTTCGGCGCCGGCCGGGTCTCGCCTTCGCCTGTCATCCGCATGTTCTCCTGCCTGGTGCCGAAGTCGATGGTCCCAATCACCGTCGACGTCGACGGCCACCGCATCGCGATGCAGGAAGGCGCCCGGAGCGGCGGCTTCACCGCGGCGCAGCTTCCCGTCGAAGCGCCGCCGGCGCCGCCGCTGCCCGGTGGCGACACCGTAACCGTGCCGCTGATCGCTCTCGCCTATGGCCGTTCCGGCGACAAGGGCGACAATGCCAATATCGGCATCTTCGCGCGCCAGCCGGAGTACGAGCCCATCCTCGATGCCGAGGTCACGGAGGAGGCGGTCGCGAAGTACTTCGCGCACCGTATCAACGGGACCGTGACGCGGTGGCGGCTGCCCGGCATCAAGGGCTTCAATTTCCTGCTGCGCCAGGCGCTGGGCGGCGGCGGCATGGCCTCACTCAAGGCCGATCCACTGGCCAAGGCCTTCGCCCAGATGCTTCTGGACATGCCGGTGCGTGTGCCGAAGTCGATGGCCGCCAAGCTGGAGTCTTGACGGCCGGCGCCGGGGCGCGAGGAGGACGATCAGGTAAGCGTTTCCCCGATCAGGGACCTCGCTCGCGTCGAGCCGGATGACGACACTCGCGCTTGTGATATGGGCTTTCTGACGATCCCTGACCACCGCAGTGACCGGCCCTGAATTCGCACCGTCGACGAAAATATCTATCGATTGACCTAGTTTATCGACTGATAGTAATTGACTCTGGTCCGCACTGCTCAGGGTAGCGAGGATCAACATTCAAACCACTGGACGTGGCCGTCATGGCACCCAGGCGAGGGGCGAGGATTCGCGCCGGCGCATCCTGGAAACGGCGCTCGATCTCTTTGCCGCCCATGGATACGAGGGCGCCAGCACCCGCCAGATCGCCGAGGGCGCTGGCGTGAACCTGCCGGCCATCCAGTACTATTTCGGCAACAAGGAAGGCCTCTACCGGGCGATCATCGAGGACATCGTCGCCGACACGGAGCGGCACATGTCCGGGGTGCTCCCCCGCATCCGCGCGGCGCTCGACGATCCGGGCGCCACGCCAGCTGAGCTGACCGAACTTCTGTGCGAGACACTCGAAGCCTTCATCACCGTGGTGACGAGCGGCCCGCAGGTCGACAGCCGGCGCCTCATCTTCGCGCGGGCCGAGGTGGAAGAGACGCCCGGGCTCGACCGGATGCACGAGAACGGCATGCGGCAGATTTTCAATCCCTGCCTCGCCTTGTTCGCCCGCATCCACGGCAAATCCGAAGCCGATCCGGAGATGACGATGCGCACGATGGCGCTGATCGGGCAGGTCGTCATCTTCTGCAACAACCACAAGCGACCCATCCTCAAAGCGGTCGGTCTCGAGGGTGAG
>JABMNB010000539.1 GCA_013205335.1 Rhodospirillales bacterium | reverse complement strand
GGTCGGAGAAGCCGTGGTCGCGCTGCAGGGCCGCCAGGCTTCGCACGATACGGCCCTCGATATCGGCTTCGATCGGCGACGGCGGGAGGTTCATCGACAGGTCGACGTCGATGCCGGCCGCGACGCGGGCCGAGGGCCGGGCGCGGATTTCGGAAACGAAGGTGCCTTGGCCCACCCGTGCTTCGGTCAGCCCCCGGCGCCTCGCCTCATTGTAGGCACGGGTCACCGTCGTGAGATCGACGCCCAGCGCTTTGGCCAGCGCCCGATGGGTTGGCAACCTCTGCCCACGATGGAGCCGGCCCGCTGAAATGGCATCGGCCAGTGCCTCGACGATGCTCTCGTAGACGGGCCCGTCGCCGACATCGAGTGCAGGGATCCAATCCATACAATATGTCTCCGTGTCCTTGAATGTATGGCTGACCGTATGGATATACAAGCCACGGAACCCGGGAGGATGCGTTGGCGGAAAACAGTGGTCTTTATCTTCTGAGAGGCCTGCGGGGACGCTGCCCGGCCTGCGGCGAAGGCCGCCTGTTCCGCGCCTTCATGAAGGTCGCCGACCGTTGCACCGTCTGCGGCGAGGATCTTCATCACCATCGGGCCGACGACTTCCCGGCCTACCTCACGATCTTCCTCGTCGGCCACCTCGTGGTGCCGATCGCAATGTACGTCGAGATCGCCTACCAGCCGTCCTACTGGTTGCACGCCGCGATCTGGGCGCCGTTGGTCATCGGCCTGTCGATCGGCCTCCTGCAGCCGCTCAAAGGCCTGATCGTCGCGTTGCAATGGCACATGGGCATGCACGGCTTCGCTGCGGCGAAGCAGGCCCGCGTTTGACACCCGGGCGGCCTAGCCCCAGGCGTCGAAGACTTCGGCGATTGCCGCGGGATCGAGCTTGGCACGCAGGCACGTTTCGAGAAGCACGCGCGCCTTCAGCGGGTTGAGACGGCCGCCCCAGATGAGCCCCGCCTTGCGCAGCGCGATTTCGGAACTGGGACCGCCATAGGTCTGGCGCAGCAGCGGCCCGCCGCCGGCGCGCGGCGCCACGACGGTTGGCACGATCTCGGCCAGCTGGACTACGAGCGAGGCCACCCGCTCGGGCACATGACCGCCGCCCATCGCGCCCAGCACGACGCCGCGATAGCCGAGCTGGTCGCGATGATCGATCATCGTCTCGAGGATGTAACCGGGCTCGTCGAGCCCCAGCCACAGAAGCGCCACCGCCTGCTCCCGTCCCTCCGACGCCGCACCCAGCCGCCGGCGCGCCGCTTCGATCGGCGCCCGGATCGGCAACGACAACGGCACGACGCGGTCCTCGACCAGCGCGGCCAGCGGACCGGTCTGCGGCGCCGCGAAGGCGTTCAGTCGCGTCGGATGCACCTTCATCACGTCGGACGCCGGATAGACCTCGTCCAGCATCACAGCGACGACACCCAGGGCGCGTGCGTTCGAGCGCACCCAGGGATCGCAGGCGACGCGCACGGCAGCCAGCAGGTTGCCCGGCCCATCGGGCGAGGTCAGCGCGGGATTGCGCATCGCCGCCGTCACGATCACCGGGATGTCGCGGTCGACCAGAAGGTCGAGCAGGAAGCCCGTCTCCTCCAGCGTGTCGGTGCCCTGCGTCACGACCACGCCATCGACATCGAGGCTCATGATCTTTCTTGCCAGCGCATGCATCTGATCGAAGGACAGCGAATGGCTACCGACCCGCGATACGGTCTCGGCGCGGATATCGGCGAGCGTCGCCAGGGCCGGCACCGCGGCCACAAGATCGTTGGCGCCCAGCCCCATCTGCATGGCGCCGGACGCATCAGGCGCCGTCGCGATGGTGCCGCCCAGGGCCAGGACATGGATGCGCGGAAGTGTCATGACAGCAGCCTCAGGGAACGGAAGAAACGCTCGGCTTCAGGCGCACGCATCGCATCGGCCGGCGCGAGATAGCCCAGGGACACGTAGCGACTGCCTTTCAGGACGACGAGCTGGCGCAATGCGTTGCCGCCGGCCAAGGGCCCGGTCGATTCGACCGCCGGCGCCCCCTGCGCGGTCTTCCAGTCGACCTGGGTCCACTTGCCGCCGGCGAGACGCTGCGCACGGTCGTCGAGTGCGGACTGAAGGTTGAGCCTCGGTTGCCGGACATCGACATCGGCGGGATAGAGCGCGCTCTGGGCCACGAACGACAGCCGCCGGTATTCGAGGCTGTAGGAGTGATAGACGAAGGCCGTGCCGCCGGGCGAGACGGTGTCGATCACCTTGTAGACCGGCGCTCCCGGCATCTCGACGAAGAACGACTTGTCGGCGCCTTCCACCGGAAACCACGACACCGATTGCGCCATCGCGTCGGCTGCGGCCAACGCAACTGGCAACGCCAGGAACGAACGACGATACCGGATCATTCGGCGGCTCGCGCCGAGCCGAATTTCTCGCGCGCTTCTGTCTCGGTGTAATAGCCGCGCATCACATCGCGCGCGATCGAGTCGCGGCTGCGCTTTGCCGGATCGCCGAAGCCGCCGCCGCCCGGTGTCGAGACGCGTACCACGTCGCCGACGCCGATCTCGATGTCCTGATCCTTGGAGAGATGCGGTGGACGATAGATCTTCCCGCCCTGATCGACCTGCACGGTGTTGGTGCCGCCGGCCCGGCCGCCCAGCACGCCCTGCGGACCGCTGCGGCCGTGGTCCATCACCATCGAAACCCTGGCCTCGCCGCGCCTGAGCTTGATGGCGTAATTGATGCCGAAGCCGCCGCGGAACTCGCCGGCGCCGCCCGAGCCCTCGCGCAGGGAGAACTCCTCGAAAAGCACCGGATAGAACTGCTCCAGCACCTCGACCGGCGGCATCTTGGAGATGCCGATGGTCGAGCAGCCGTTGCTCAGCCCGTCGCCGCCCTGGAAGCCACCGTACCCGCCGCCGGTGAAGAGATACATGATGTAGTTGCGCTTGCGCTCCGGATCGTAGCCGCCGACGCCGAGGTTGCCCGACGTGCCAGCGGGCGCGGCGAAAAGCAGTTCGGGAATCGCCTTGGTGAGGGCCGCGAACACGGCCTCGGCGATGCGCTGGCTCACCTCGGCCGCGCAGCCCGACACCGGCCGCGGATACCTCGCGTACAGGAACGTGCCTTCGGGCTCGACGATGCGCAGCGGCGCGAAGGTGCCGGCGTTGATCGGCACGTCGGGGAAGACGTGCTTCACCGCGAGATAGATCGCCGACTTGGTGGTGGCGATCACGCTGTTCATCGGGCCGCGGCACGGCGGGCTCGACCCGGTCATGTCGAACAGCAGTTCGTCGCCCGTCTTGGTGATCTTCATGCGGATCGTGAGCGGCTCATCGACCACGCCATCGCTGTCGACTTGAGATGTACCTTCGTAGACGCCATCGGGAATGCCGGCGATCTTGGCCCGCATCTGCCTTTCGGCACGATGGCGCATCTCCGCGATCGCGGCCCGCACCACGTCGGCGCCGTAGCGAGCAATCAGCTCGGTGAGCCGGACCTCGCCCGTCGCGAGCGCGGCCGCCTGCGCCTTGATGTCGCCGATGCGCTGATCGGCGATGCGGATGTTGGACATGATGATGGACAGGATCTCCTGATCCATCTCTCCCTTCTTGAAGAACTTCACCGGCGGCAGCCGCAGCCCCTCCTGCTCGACCTCGGTGGCGCTCGCGGAAAAGCCGCCCGGCACCATCCCGCCGACGTCCGGCCAGTGGCCGGTGTTGGCCAGCCAGGCGAACAGTTCGCCCTTGTAGAAGAACGGCTTCACGAAGCGCACGTCCATCAGATGCGTGCCGCCGAGGTAGGGATCGTTGACGATGAACACATCGCCCGGATCGACCTTGCCGGCATAGTGCGTCTTCACGCGCTCGATCACGGCGCGGGTCGAAAACTGCATGGTACCGACGAAGACCGGCAGGCCCAGCTCGCCCTGGGCGATCAGGGAGCCGTCGACCGTGTCGTAGATGCCGTCGGAGCGGTCCATGCCCTCCGAGATCACCGGCGAAAAGGCCGCGCGCACGAAAGCCAGATCCATCTCGTTGCAGACCTGGATCAGGCCGTTCTGGATGACTGTCAAAGTGACGGGATCGAGGTTCGACATGTCCGAATCACTAGCACAGCCCATGCCCTCCTGCGCTATGATGCCGTTCAAATCCCCCACTTTTCGAAGCGGAATACCCATGAACGCGCCCCTCGATGCGGACAATCTCGATTTGATGAAATTCGGCGTCGGCCAGCCGGTGCCGCGCCAGGAAGACCCGACCCTGCTCAAGGGCCAGGGTCGCTACACCGACGACGTCAACCTGCCCGGCCAGGCCTATGCGGTGATGGTCCGCAGCCAGATCGCGCACGGGCTGCTGAAAGGCATCGACGCCGAGGAAGCGCGCGCCATGCCGGGCGTGCTCGGCATCTGGACCGGCGCCGACCTCAACGCCGCGGGATACGGCGCGCTCAAGACGGTGATGATGGTCCCCAACCGCGACGGCTCGCAGATGAAGACGCCGACGCGCTATTCGCTGGCGACCGACAAGGTGCGCTTCGTCGGCGATCCGGTGGCCTTCGTCGTCGCCGAGACCCCGGCTCAGGCGCGCGATGCGGCCGAAGCCGTCGTGCTCGACATCGAGGCCCTGCCCGCCGTCACCGAGGCGCGCGCGGCCGCCCAGCCCGGCGCGCCGATCGTGTTCGACGACGTGGCGAACAATGTCTGCGCAGATTTCCAGTATGGCGACAGCGCCCAGGTCGCCGACGCTTTCGCCAGGGCCGCGCACGTAACCAAGATGCACATCGTCAGCAACCGCATCGTTGTCTGCGCGATGGAGCCGCGCGTGGCGATCGGCCACTACGACAAGGAGACCGACCGTTCGACGCTCTATGCCGGTTGCCAGGGCGTGTTCGGCTTGAAGAACCAGATGGCGGCCCTGCTCGGCATCAAGCCGGCGCAGATGCGCGTCGTGACGGGTAATGTCGGCGGTTCGTTCGGCATGAAGGGCTCGCCCTATCCCGAATATGCCGGACTCTTCCATGCTTCCAAGGCACTTGGCCGTCCGGTCAAATGGACCGACGACCGTTCGGGCAGCTTCCTCAGCGACCAGCACGGGCGCGATCACGATTTCGACGCCGAGCTGGCCCTCGACAAGGACGGCACCTTCCTCGCCGTGCGGCTCAAGGGCTACGCCAATCTCGGCGCCTATCTGTCCAACGTCGGCGCGGCCATGGGCGCGCTCGGCGTCTCGCGCAATCTCGCCGCGGTCTACCGCACGCCGCTGATCGAGGTGCAGACCAAGGTGGCCTTCACCCACACCTCGCCGATCGGTGCCTATCGCGGCGCGGGACGGCCCGAGGCCAACTACTTCATGGAGCGGCTGATCACCACCGCCGCGCGCGAGATGGGCCTCGACCAGATGGAAATGCGCCGGCGCAACCACATCAAGCCCGAGGAGATGCCCTACAAGACGGCGTCGGGTACCACCTACGACAGCGGCGAGTTCACCGTGCTGCTCGACAAGGCGCTGGAACTGGCCGACGTCGCGGGCTTCGCCGCCCGCAAGGAGGAGAGCGCCCGGCACGGCAAGCTGCGCGGCCTCGGCATCGGCGACTATCTCGAAGTGACGGCGCCGCCGACCAAGGAGATGGGCGGTCTGCGTTTCGAGGAGAACGGCGACGTCACGATCATCACCGGCACGCTCGACTACGGCCAGGGTCACTGGTCGGCGTTCGCGCAGGTGCTGACGACCAAGCTCGGCATCCCGTTCCACCGGATCAAGCTGAAGCAGGGCGACAGCGACCTGCTGATCGCCGGCGGCGGCACCGGCGGCTCCAAGTCGATCATGGCCTCGGGCGCGGCCATCATGGAAGCCTCCGACAAGGTGATCGAAAAGGGCAAGGAGATCGCAGGTGTCGCGCTCGAAGCCTCGGCCGCCGACATCGAGTTCAAGCTCGGCCGCTTCGAGATCGTCGGCACCGACCGCGGCATCGGCATCCTGGAGCTGGCAGCCAGGCTGCGCAGCGGCATGAAGCTGCCCGAGGGCGTGCCCACCACGCTCGACGTCAGCCACGTCCACGAGGCGGCGCCGTCGGCCTATCCCAACGGCACGCATGTGGCCGAGGTCGAGATCGATCCCGACACCGGCCATGTCGACGTCGTGAAGTACACGATGGTCGGCGACTTCGGCACGGTCATCAATCCGATGCTGGTCGAGGGCCAGAGCCATGGCGGCGTGGTGCAGGGCATCAGCCAGGCGATCTTCGAGCATGTCGTCTACAGCGAGGAAGGCCAGCCACTGACCGGCAGCTTCACCGACTATGCGATCCCGCGGGCGTGCGATGCCCCGTCTTTCACGATCGACTATCATTCGGTGCCGGCGAAGACGAACGTGCTGGGCGCCAAGGGCTGCGGCGAGGCCGGCTGCGCCGGCTCCCTGCCCTCGGTGATGAACGCCATCTCCGACGCGCTGGGCGGCAAGCACATCAACATGCCGGCCACGCCCGAAAGGGTGTGGGAGGCGCTGAACGGCTGAGCGGCGCCAGCGATAACTGCGTCCCGTTGGAGAGACGCCGCTGATCGGCTATGAGCAGGCCCGATGAAGCACAAGCGTCTCTGGTTCTCCGGGATTTTCGCGGCCCTGCTCGTGGCGGTCACGGTCGCCGGGCTCGAACTGCTCAGCTCCTTCGCCGTGCCGCCCTGGCCGGCGCGGGAGTTGCGGCCAATCGAGGTCTCCAACGCGTCGGTCGCGAGCACGCTGACCGGCACGCAGCCGGTTCCGACCTACAACAGCTGGGGCATGCGCGACCGCGAGCATCTGCTGCAGAAGCCGGCCGGGACGTTCCGCACCGTCCTGGTCGGCGACAGTTTCCTCGAAGGCGCCTTCGTCGAAGAATCGGTCGGCATGAAGCTCGAGGCGCTGTGGCGGTCGGAAGGCCACCGCGACTGGGAGGTGACCACGCTGGGCATCTCCGCGACGGGTCCCCCCCAATACTATTACCGCATCCGCAACATCGCCCTGTCGCTGCAGCCGGACGCGCTGGTCCTCATGTTCTTCTCGGGCAACGACTTCGTGTCCGACGCGCTCTCGCCGTGGCGCATCCCGCCGCCCATTGCCGAGCGGCCGCAGCCTTCATGGCTCGGTGCGGTGGCACCCCGTTTGACCTGGCTGCTGGTCAACCGCCTTGGCCTCTCCGAGTTCGGTCGCGGCAACAAGGCTCCGCCGGACGAGGCGCAGAAGATCATCAAGATGCCGCGAGCCGACCGGCTCGATGCCATGGTCCGGCTGGTCAAGACCTACTACTACCCGGACAAGGACGAGAAGGTCATTCGCGAGATCCTGTCGCGCGGCGGCGACACGTTCTGGGACCGGCTCGAACCGCGCGACCGCGACGAGGAATACATTCAGGCCTGGTGGCTCGCCAGCATGGTCGACTGGGAAACCGCAAACTGGACGATCCCGCTGACCACGGCGGAACTCGAACAGTCCGTGGACAGAAAGGCGATCGCCGCGACCATGACCTGGCTGCTCGGCGCCCGCGACCTGGCGCGCGAACGCGGCATCGAGTTCGTGGTCGCACTGGCCCCGGTGGGCATCGTCGATCCCAGCTACGCCGAGTTCTGGGCGCCCTGGCCGAAGTACATGAGCTATCCGAAACAGCGAGCCCTCATGCACCGCATCCTGCGCAAGGAGCTGGAAGCGCAGGGGATCAAGGTCGTCGATCTCGAGGACGATTTCAACGGCGTGCCTAACACCTACAGGGTGTCCGACGGTCACTGGACCGAACTCGGCACCGAGATTGCCGCCAAGCGCCTTGCGGTCGCGCTCGCGAAAATGCGGGAGGCTCGCTGATCCCCTTTGCTCGGACAGCGTCCTCGCTCCTCGACTCCGGGCTATTCGCCCGCGTTGTCGCAGGTCGTGAGCTGATTGGAGCAGGGTGCGTATGACCAGCCGCGTCGAGGCTCGAGTTGCTCAGCCGAGCCCAGCGCTCCGGTGATTTCGACATACTTGCCGTTGCAGGCATGCACGGTCGACACGATGAAACTATCGGGTCCCCAATTCTGGCCGGCGAGTTCGGCAACGACCGGGGCATCCCGCCGTGGCGCAGAACGCAGAGCGCGGCTGCCCGGCACTACCCCGACGAGCTTGCCCGATATCCAGCCGCGCCCTTCGGCCGCGTGAGCGGCATCGAGCTTCAGACCCGTTTCCGGATCAGGCTTCTGGATCAGCAGCCAGCCGTCCCGGGAGCCCACGATCTCGAACTCGACGCCTTCGTAAGTGTTCGGCCCTATCAGCGCGCGAGGCGCGACGCGGCCAATGACAGGGGCATCGGCACGGGGCGCGCTCCTGACAGTCGTTCCGGCCGCATCGAGGTCGGCCGCGAAGCCACGCGCCCGGCACTGTGACGCGCCCGTCGTCTCGACCGGGGCCGCGTTCGCCGCGACGTGGGCACAGGCCAGAAGCCCAACCAACGCCACGGCGAAGAAGCGGCGTGTCACGCGGCTCAGGCCGGCGTGAACATCGGCAGCGGCGGGCCGCCGTCGGTCGGCTTGAACACGACCGTCACCGGCTGATCGCACTTCAGCTTGTCGAGGTCGCAGTCGACGATGTTGGTCAGCATGCGCGGGCCTTCGGCCAGCGTCACGTAGCCGATCGCGTAGGGCACTGGCGCGCGGCGCATCACGCTGTACGAATAGATCGTGCCCTTGCCCGACGCCTCGACCCACTCGGTCTTGTCGCTGAAGCAGAACGGGCAGATCGTGCGCGGATAGTGGTGCGCCTGACCGCAGCTCGTGCACTTGCGCACCAGCAGCTTGCCCTTGCCGGCGGCGTCCCAGTAGGCTTGCGTCTCTTCGCTGATGGCGGGAGGCGGCAGCTTGCGTTCCTTGGTCTCGGCCATGGTCTACTCCCTCTCCAGAATGACGGTCGCGCTGCCGTGGCGCAGGCCGAGCGAACCGCCCGTGCCGTGCGCGATGGCCAGATCGCAGTTCTTCACCTGCACCTTCGGGTGCGCTTCGCCGCGCAACTGACGCACGGCCTCCAGCACCTTCGTCAGGCCGCCACGATTGGCAGGGTGATTGCTGCACAGGCCGCCGCCGTCGGTGTTGAACGGCAGCTTGCCGACGCCCGAGATAAGGTTGCCGTCGGCCACGAACGCGCCGCCCTTGCCCTTCTCGCAGAAGCCCAGATCCTCGAGCTGCATCAGCACCGTGATGGTGAAGCTGTCGTAGATCGAAGCGTACTTCATGTCCGACGGCTTCACGCCGGCTTCGGCGAAAGCAGCCGCGCCCGTGAAGCGCGCGCCCGAGTAGGTGAGATCGACCTTGCCGCCCATCTGCGTCTTGATGAACTCCGAGGAGCCCAACAGCTTGACCTTGGGCCGCTTGAGCTTGGCCGCGATCTCCGGCGCCACGACGACGATCGCGCCGCCGCCGTCGGTGATGACGCAGCAGTCGAGGCGATGCAGCGGATCGGAGATCATCGGCGAGTTCACGACCTCCTCGACCGTGACCACGTCCTTCAGCAGCGCATGCGGATTGTATTGCGCGTGATGCGAGGCCGCGACCTTGATCCAGGCGAGCTGCTCGGAGGTCGTGCCGAACTCGTACATGTGACGCATCGCACAGTTGGCGTACATGTTCACGACCGTCGGGCCGTAGGGGAACTCGAACGGATCGTCGGGAGTCGGCGTGCCGCCGCGGCTGCGCGGCACGGTGCCGGTCGCCATGCCCTCGGCGCGCGGCCGGCCGGCCAGGGTGATCAGCGCCACCTTGCATTTGCCCGCGGCGATCGCCTCGGCAGCGTGGCCGACATGGAGCACGTAGGACGAACCGCCGGTGTCGGTCGAATCGACGTGACGCACCTTGAGGCCCATGTACTCGACCATGGACATCGGGCCGAGGCCCGGCGCGTCGCCGGCGCAGAAATAGCCGTCGACATCGTCCTTGGTGAGACCCGCATCCTCCAGCGCGCCCTTGGCGCACTGCGCGTGGATCTGCGCCAGCGAGATATCCTTCGCGAGCCGCGTCGGATGCTCGAAAATCCCGGCGATATAGGCCTTGCCCTTGATGCTCATCGGCGAGCGATCCCCTTGGTCATTGTGCGGCGCACATGGTGGGGGATCGGAGCCTCACAGGAAAGTGCGCTCTTTCGCTGCGAAAAACGATGATAGGCTCAGCGAAACAATCGGGAAGCAGCTTCACATGGTCTTCCGTCTTCTTTCCGTCATCGCCGCCGCCTGCATTGCCTATGCGGGCGCTGCCAGTGCCCAGGGCAAGGCCGAACTGCTCTGGTACAGCCAGGCCGCCTTCAAGCTCACGACCCAGAGCGGCAAGGTCATCATGATCGACCCCTGGATCATGGGCGCCACCAGGATCCCGCCGGAACTGAAGGATCTCGACAAGGTCGGCAAGGTCGACCTGATTCTGGTCACGCACGGTCACGGCGACCATCTCGGCGACGCGATGGAGATCTCGAAGAGGAACAATGCGCCGATCTGGGCGCCGGCCGGTCTCAACCAGACCCTGGCGACGCTTGGCCTTATGCCCCCCAACCTCGTGCCGCGCATGAGCAAGGGCGGTACGATCGAGCCTTTCCCCGGCGTCAAGATCACCATGGTCCACGCCGACCATTCCTCGGAAATGATCCTGAAGGACCCCGTCACCGGCAAGGACACGAGTTTCGCGGCCGGCGAGCCCTGCGGCTTCATCATCGAGCTCGAGAACGGCTTCAAGATCTACCACATGGGCGACACCGGCCTGTTCGGCGACATGAAGCTGATCGGCGAATACTACAAGCCCGACCTGGTGCTGATCCCGATCGGCGGCCACTACGTGATGGACCCGAAAGCCGCCGCCTACGCCACCAAGGAGCTGATCAAGCCCAGGATGGCGTGGCCGATGCACTATGCCAGCAACCCTTTCCTCAGGGGCACGCCCGCCGAGTACAAGGCGGCAATGGGCCAGACCTCGATCGAAGTGATCGACGCCGTGCCCGGCACGAAGAAGGAGTTTTAGGCTCGAAATCGGCACGCCCTCTTGTGCCGTGCGATCGGCTCAACCGTTCCGGCTACTGGCGACGCAGTCCGATAGCCGCCCTCAACAGGCTATTGACTCGCGTCTGCCACCCGTCCCCTGCCGACCGCAGCTTGGCAACCACGTCGTTGTCGAGCCGCAGAGTGACCTGGGTCTTGCTCTGCCCTTTCGGACGACCACGACGCGCGACCGCCTCGACGATATGCGGGATCGCCTCACGCGCCGGCCGCGCCGTTCGCAACTCCTCAGCCGTGAGCGGCGCGTCGTCCGCTCTCGACGCGCTACTTCTTGCCGGACGCAATCGCTTCATAAGCCCTCATTTCTCCGCGGTTGGCGCGACGAAAGCTGATCAGCCGCACGCCTTCAGGCCTCTCGGTGAAAATCACCGTGTGCAACCTCTCGGCCAGCCAACCGATCGCCGCTTGACGCCGCTCACCATCAGATCGTCGAGAACGATCCACGACGACTGACGTTGCCCAGTCGAAATCCCAGGCACTGTCGAAAGCCACGCCGTGCTTCGCAAGATCGCGCGCCGCTTTGGCTGGATCCCAAGTAAACACCAATTAAATGTAACTACAAAAAATACGTCTGCGCAATGACCTTCTTGACCACCATTGCATCTACCGGTCTCGCCGATCAGAACGAATGACGTTGGTCGGACACCAGATTGCGGCCGTTTCGTCACCCAGTGCCGTAGCCTGCCCGCCTGCGTAGAGAATACCCACCCAGCAGCACACCAATGCATCCAGCGCATCTTCATAGCGCTTCAGGTGAGAAAGACGGGATACGGAGCCGACCGACGGCAACAACATGTCGAAGCTTCCAAAAACTCTCCGAAGCTCAACATCAATCGAACGAAACTCCGCGAGAAGCAAAGCGATGCGCTCGTCGACAGTCATTCCAGGCCAATAGCGCGACGATTTGGAAACTTTATAGGCGACGCGGCTCGGGCGATTGAGAAGACTGAGGAGCGCGGGATGTGGATACACTTCAACCAGCTGAAGCGGCCCTAAAGCCTCGGCGAAAGCAGTTGCAATCCGATAGCCGCGCGACAAGAATCCAGTCGACAGCGCGACTCCTATCTTGCCGGGACGTTCCGCATTTGGGGAATGTGTACTGCACTGACGGTCGCCGAACTCCCGGGAAGTAACTCTATCTGCAATTCTCCGAGTTGTGACTGGAATCGTGGCGATTGGGATATCGACCGCAACAACATCGACGTCCGCACCGGCAAGACTTGCAGCGGCCGCAAGCAGCCGATCAACATCGGGGGCGCCCCCTTGAATCGGCATAGACCAATCGATGGCTTCACCGCGAGCCACTTGCAGAAATGTCTCATAGCTCGGCGCAACCGCATTGCAGACCCAAGCGTCACCCAATGTACTCACTACAGCGACGCCGCTCGGTTCTGTTTCCGTCCACGCGGCGTCGATGCCCAGAACGACGGTCATCCACCTCGCCCCCTTCTTGCAGGTACAGCTCTATCGGGTGGCCTGCGCCCTAGTCGCCCGCCACATCGCGTGCGCCGGGCGTGCGGGCGCGGAACTCCTCAGGCGCTTCGCGGCCGGCGTCGGTGAAGGCCTTCTTCACCGCGGCCACGTTGGGCCCGAAGATGCCCTTGCGATTGTCCTTGGCCCACTGGTTCGAGTTGACGATCGTGTCGAGCGAGCCCTGGAAGCGCGGCATCACGTAGCGCGCGAACAGCTCGTAGGAGCGCATCGTCTGTTCGCGCGTCGCCCATTCGTGCGCACGGAACAGGACGCCGCCGAAGCCGCCGTTGGAGAAGCCCAGAAGCCGCTCGATGCCCTTGGCAACGGTGTCGGGGCTGCCGACCAGGGTCGTTCCCATCTTGACGCCGTCCCGCAGCGGATCGTCGGCACGGCCCGGCGGGCGGCCCAGCGTGTCCTCGAAATAGGTCATGGTCTCGCGACGCTCGCCGGCATGGACCTCGCGCAGCGCCTGCTCGTCGTCCTCCGTCACGTGGGCGTTCACGACGACGCGCCACTTGGAACGGTCCGCGGTCTTGCCGTGCTTGGCCGCCGTCTCCTCGTAGATGCCCCACTGCTTGCCGAGCATCTCCGGTCCGCCGGGAATGCCGGCGCCGATCGAGAGGACGCCCAGCCCATGCTTGCCGGCCGCGATCATGCCCGAGGGCGTGATGGTACTGGCGCAGGCGATGGGGAAATGCGGGTAGCTGTAGGGCGCGAGATGGAGCCGCGCCTCCTTCAGCTCGAACCAGTCGGTCTTCATCGTGACCGGCTCCTTGCACTCGAGCAGGCGCATGATCGCCTCCAGCGCCTCCTCCATGCGCGGCCGCTGGGTCGAGGGATCGATGCCCATCATGTAGGCGTCGGACGGCAGCGCGCCGGGGCCGCAGCCCAGCATCGTGCGGCCGCGCGACATGTGGTCGAGCTGCACGAAGCGGTTCGCCACCATCAGCGGGTGATGATAGGGCAGGCTGGTCACGCCCGAGCCGAGGCGGATGTAGCGCGTGCGCTCGATGGCGGCGGCGATGAAAACTTCCGGAGAGGCGATGGTTTCCCAGCCGGCGGAGTGATGCTCGCCGATCCAGGCCTCGTCGAAGCCCAGTTCGTCGATCCACTCGATCAGCTCCATGTCGCGCGCCATCGCGAGCGTCGGGTTTTCGCCCACGCGATGGAACGGCGCCAAGAAGATGCCGAAGGTCAGTCCCTTGTGATTGCCCGTCTGTGCCATGAAATCCTCCGTCGGCCGCGACGGTAGCATGCGCGCGACATTGACCGCAGCACCGGCTTGCGCAGATCATCCGGCGATGACCGAGGCCTCTCCCCTGCCCCTTTCGGGCTTCACGATCGTCGAGGTGAACGACGCAAACGTGCCGCTCTGCCTGCGTCTTGCGACGTCGCTCGCGGCCAAGATCGCGGCCGACCTCGGCGCTGAGGTCTTCAAGATCGAGCCGCCGGGCGGCGATCCGGTGCGTCACGCGTTGCCGTTGCTGCCGCAGGGCGAAAGCGCGATCTTCCAGTTCCTCAACACGTCGAAGCGCTCCGTGACGCTCGATCTTGCGGGCGGGTCCGGCCGCGCCGCGCTCGCAGGTCTGGTCGACGAGGCCGACGTCGTGCTGTTCGAGGAGCCGGCTTCGGTTGCCGCGTCATTGCGTGTGGCGAAGGCAACGCCGGTCGAGATCGCGGCTTTCCCACTCGAGATGGACGCGGCGCGGCGTCCCGTCAGCGAACTGGCGATCCAGGCGCTGGGCGGGCTGATGCACATGGTGGGCGAGCCTGCGCGCAAGCCGCTGAAGCTCGGCGGCCATCAGGCGTCATATGCCGCAGGCCTCACCGCTTTCACCGGGCTCATGGCGGCCCTTGCCGCCCGCGACTCCGGCCGGCCGGCGCCATCGGTGCGCGTGTCCCTGGCCGAAGTGATGCAGTGGGTGAACTGGAAGGCGGCGTCCGGCGCCGCCGCCACGGGCACCTCGCCCGGTCGCGAGGGCAGGAACTCGGAGTTCCAGGTGCTGCCCTGTCGCGACGGCCATGTCGCCGTCGTCTACACCGTCACCCAGTGGCCGGCGACGCGCGCCCTG